>CADCQH010000107.1 GCA_902803605.1 uncultured Bacteroidales bacterium
ATGTAGAAAGCAATGAAACGGTATAATGAAGAGGTTTAATACGACAGGCAAGTGCATAGCCAATAGGCATTATATGGTGCCCATTGACAGACAAGTGGAAGCGGCGGCACAGTTAGTAGAGAACGGACTCTACTTCTGTATCAATCGCGGTCGGCAGTATGGAAAGACGACAACCCTTGCTTTCCTGAAAAATTACCTTCAGAAGAAGGGTGATGTGGTATTTTCAATCAGTTTTGAGGGTCTGCCCGACAGCGCGTTTGAGAGTTTGGAGACCCTGTTGGCAGCAACAGTGGAACTGATGGGTCAACCTATCAAATGGGTAGGAATGCCTAATCTAAAAGAATCGGCATTGTTGATGTTCAACAAGCTCTATGAGCAACATAACAAGAGTTTGCAGCAGTCTGTTTTCGTAGAACTGGTAAGCACTCTTTGTGCCACTAACCGTTGTGTCCTTATCATTGACGAAGTGGATGCTGCCGGCAACTATCCAGAGTTCATCAAGTTCCTTGGGCTGTTACGTGACATGTTCCTCAAACAAGACGAAATTCCCACTTTCCAGTCCGTCATCCTCGCCGGGGTATATGACATCAAGAATTTAAAACTGAAGATTCGCTCCGAAGAGCAGCACCAATACAACTCGCCGTGGAACATTGCAGCCCCCTTCGATACTGATATGAGCCTCCATGCCGATGGTATTGCCTTGATGCTTGCCGACTATGCTGGAGAACACAACATCACGTTTGACTGCCAAGCCGTGGCCCAACAGATACATGACTACACTTCAGGCTATCCATTCCTTGTAAGCCGTCTCTGCCAGATCATTGACGAAAAGTGTCTTACATGGGACAAAGAGGGTGTGTTGACGGCTATCAATATCCTATTGAAAGAGGGCAATACCCTGTTTGACGATTTCATGAAGAAGCTATCGCAATTTCCCGATATGGCCAATATGCTGAAAGCCATACTTTACAGAGGAGAGCGCATACCCTTCAATTACTACGACAAAAACATTCATTTGGCTACCATTTTCAACTTTATTTATGAAAAAAAAGGTGCCGTAGCTGTCTCATGCAGGATATTCGAGACCTGGTTATACAACTTTTTTGCAAGCGAGGAACGCTCATCTGAAATCTTTCGAAAGGGAGAGGAATACCACAATCTATTCATCCATGACGGAGAACTTGATATGCGGCGGATAATAGAGCGATTCTCCGACCACTTCAACCAGACCTTCCGTCCTGGCCATGACGATCGCTTTGTGGAGGACAATGGACGAAAGCTGTTCCTCACATACCTTCGGCCTATCATCAATGGCGTTGGCAATTACTACTGCGAAGCAGAGACCCGCGACTTGACGCGCACTGATGTTATCGTAGACTACCGTGGACGTCAGTATGTCGTGGAATTGAAGATATGGCGAGGAAACAGTTATAACGAGAGGGGCGAACAGCAATTGGCCGATTATCTCGACTACTACCACCTGACAACCGGCTACATGGTCAGTTTCTGCTTCAATAAAGGCAAACAGCCAGGATTACGAGAGGTGCCTGTTGGTAACAGAATAATATGCGAAGCCATTGTATAAGATGAAAAAGTATAAGATAGGATATACGCAGGGAACATTCGACATGTTCCACATTGGTCACTTGAACCTTCTTCACCAAGCGAAGGAGCTCTGTGAAGAATTGATTGTCGGGGTGAATACTGACCAGTTGGTGAATGAATACAAGCATAAGCAACCCGTGGTGAATGAGCACGACCGTGCTGCCATTATCAGTGAACTGCGGTGCGTGGACAGAGTTGTGCTTTGCGACACGCTCAGCAAGACCGATGCCTGGCAGCGGCTGCACTTCGATGCCGTGTTCATCGGCAGCGATTGGAAGGGCAACGAGCGATGGCAACAGACGGAACGCGACCTCCAGCCTTTAGGTGCCGAGGTGGTGTATCTGCAACATACGGAAGGGGTAAGTTCCACAATGCTGCGAGAAGAGAAGGACAAAAAGGTCAGCGATTGAATAAGTACATATCTTAAGGACAAACTGATGCCCAATAATTTAAAATACAAAGAATATTCAAGCAAATATGGCAAAGTATTTGCTTTATTAGTTATATTATCAAAAGTTATAAGGAGAACAATTAATAGTGCTTACATAAGTTTTCTTAGAAAAACTACGGAGCTGAATGAATATGCTATCGTTTTTTCCAGTTCACCCGACTATTCGGATAACTCGAAAGCGCTATCAGATTATCTCCTCAACCAAGGTTACACAACAAAGTATAAGATATATTGGCTCGTAGACGATGTCGAAAAACATGTCCATTTATATGGGAAAAATGAAGTTGAATTTATTCCACGTCAAACAAGAATCTTAAAGGAATTGTCTTTTAAAACAATCCGTGTATTGATGACATCCAAATATATATTATCGACTCATTCTAACAGAATACCCAAACGGCAAGGTAAATCGGGGCAGAAATATATTTATCTATGGCACGGCTGCGGATACAAGGACAACAGCAAACAAGTAAACGGCGATGACCTTTTTGACTTTTGTCTTGTTCCCGGACCTATTTTTGCAAAAACGAAGGCTCGATTCTGGAATACCAGCGAGAATAAATTCCTTCCGATAGGCTATCCGCGCTATGACTGGCTCAAGAGACCAGGAATAAAGGCAAGGCAGCTGTATGAGCAGTTAAAGGGCGGTGAAAAAAAAGTTGTAATATGGATGCCCACATACCGAAATGTGAGATTTCGGAACTTTCGTGAAAATAGCATTACTCAGTTTCCCCTCATGACCGACATGCAGGACTGGCTCAAGATAGATGAGGTGTGTGCTGACAACCAAATCAGACTGTTGTTGAAACTACATCCAATACAAAAGATGTATGACATAGATTTCAGCGTTCTAAAGAACATTCAAATCATTGCGAAGGACTTCTTTATCAAACATCATGTAGAGATGTATGAATTCATAGCTCTTACAGACGGTTTGATATCAGATTACTCATCAATAGCTGTTGATTATTTGATAGTTGACAAACCCATAGCGTTTACCTTAGACGATTATCAGCAATACAAGGAAAAAAGAGGCTTTGTGTTCGACAATCCTCTGGACTACATGCCAGGACATCATCTGTACAACATACAAGATCTTACGGCTTTCCTGCATGACATTTCTGCCGGTAGCGATTTATATAAATCCCAAAGACAGGCAATGTCTGATTTAGCAATCCTTCAGTCAGATTGCTATTGTAGGAACATTGCCGATAAGTTAGGTTTTGTAAAATAATAAAAGTGATTATATGAACGTTTTTTTTGACATGAGGGGATGTCAACCCAACAGGGAGTCGAAGTTTCATGGAGGCGGTGTTTATGGATACATTGTTTTGGCTCATCTCATAAAGATGATTCCTCAGAACCTTATAGTGTATTATGACAAGAATCGTTTCGTTGACCCATCTATTGAAAACCTAATTGATAATTATCGTATCAAGACAATTGATAAGAATGAGAAGAGCCTGCTACAATGCATCAAAAACGAGCAAATTGGCGTATTCTATTCACCGCTATACCATAAGTCGTGCAAGCAGTTGATGGACGTAGGCATCCCCATTGTTATCACCATTCACGGATTGAGGAATTTAGAGATGAACCGTGACAAAACAGAAATTCTTTATGCACGAAACTTTATTGGAAAGACAAAGGCACTATTGAAACAAACTCCCTATTACAACTGGCTAACAAAAAATTACTGGAAAGAAAAAAAATGGCTGTTTGAAAATGACCATGTGAGCATCATCACAGTGTCGAACCACAGCAAGCATTCCATCATCAATTATTACCCAACTGTAAAAGAGAATAAGATTAAAGTACTTTACAGCGTCTCTACAACCCCTGACGATTATCAAAGTACTAAACCGTATGTTTCAGATAAATATTATCTGATTGTCTCAGCAAACAGATGGTTGAAGAATGCATATAGGGCTATAGAGGCTTTTGACCGATTGTTTGACAACAGTCAATTTGGTATAGAAGGGAAAGTTATAGTGTTAGGACTGTCTAAAAGTAGTGCTATCTACAAAAGAATTCGAAATAAACAAAGATTTCAACTAATGGGGTATGTTGATAAATCCACTTTAGAGTCACTATACAAAGGAGCCTATGCGCTGGTGTATCCAACTCTCAACGAAGGCTTTGGATACCCACCACTTGAAGCCATGAAATATGGGACACCTGTCATATCATCTCCCTTCGCATCAGTTACGGAAATATGCAGAGACTCTGTACTCTATGCTAACCCGTACTCTTGTGAAGAGATTGCTAATAGGATTTTGCAATTAGAAGAGCAATCAATTTATGAACAGTATAAAAATCTTGGGCTATTGCGCTATAAACAAGTAGAGAAAAAACAGATCTTCGACTTAAATAGCCTCTGCCAGTATATCACGGGCTTTTTGAATATTTAAAATATTAAGAATCAACATCGTATTTCTGTATGAATAGACACAAAATTAGAGTATATTTAGAACTCGTTTCAACATTTATGTTCTGTTGGCTTTATATACCTCATATTCTATGCTATGCAATTTCTAACAAAAAGACAATCGACGAGGACTTGGATAGATGGAAAGACAAGACGTATATCAAGATGCCTCGAATAGTTTTGTTGCTTTATAAGTTGCATCACGACCCCTTTTTCCGGGTTATTTTCTATCATCGTATAGGGCCAGTCCTTAAACTGTTGATTGGGTGGTATAGAAAAGGTGAACGATCATTCAGGATTCGGCCAAGTAAGAAAATAGGCGGAGGGTTGTACGCACCCCATGCATTCGCCACCACTTTAGGTGCAGGTCCCATCGGTAGGAATTTCACAGTCATACAAGGGACGACAATAGGGAAAAAGGACGATAAATTCCCTGTCATCGGCGACAATGTGACATTTGGGGCAAATGTGATAGTTATTGGAGGTGTAACTATTGGTGACAACGTTATGGTCGGAGCAGGTAGCGTAGTAACAAAAGATGTTCCCCCGAATACTGTTGTGGCAGGAGTTCCTGCCAAAGTCATTAAGACAAAAGAAACATCAGTGAAATGATAGCTGTTGCTGAAATTTCACTGAGTTAAATCTCTGTTGATATACTATTATATATTCTTTAGCAATTCTTATCAAAAAATGGCACGACTTTACGGGGTAGAGAGCTTTTATTTCATATTTTTCTTTTTTTTGGTGTTTTATGTACTTATTTTAGAAAAAGTATATAGCAAGCCTGAGAAGAAACAATATTTCTATTATGCCGTTTTTCTTCTTTTTTTCATAATGGCAGGCATGAGGGGTATCACTGTAGGTGGTGACTTGAAACGATACCTGCCAGAATATTATGAGGTAATAAATGCACCTTTTGGACTCTTAACATACTATGGGCATCATGAGATTGGCTATTTAATATACATAAAAATATTAAGCCTAATTTCACCAACAGACAGAAGCTATTTGATTGGCACTTCCTTTGCTAGTCTCATAGGCCCCATATATATGTTTTTTAAGTATTCAAAAAAAGCCTCTGTTTCAGTCCTGGTGTATTATGCTATGGGGTATTATACGAATACATATAACAATGTCAGGCAGTCCATTGCATTAAGTATCATATTTATAGTTCTTCCATTCTTGATTAATCGGGATTTTAAAAAATACATGATTGGAGTTTTGGTTGCTACAAGCTTCCATTACAGTGCTCTAGTTATGTTAGTTGTATATCCACTGTACACTCAGAACATTAGTGCTAAGAGGCTTTATATATATGCGTTCTCCATGTTACTTGGTGTTGTTACATTTGGATATACGTTGCTTGGTTATGTATCTGAATTTATCGCCAAGTTAGACCCAGACGAATTCAATGAAGAAGCAGAAGGTGGAGGATACGGCCTATTTTTCTTTTATCTACTGATTTTTGTTGCTATTTCAGCCTTTTACGTGACGAAACGGAGAATAATGACAGGAGATCAGCAGAAGATGATGAGTATGCTTGTTCTCTTTCAGATTTTTGCAATGGCCATTCAACTAACAGCACCAATTTTCCATTCCATGGTTAGGGCTACCTTTTATTTCTTCATTCCGGTAGCAACGCTTGCCGTGCCTTTAGTTTATTCTATGACACGAAGCCAATTGTTAAAAACCGCATTTTACTCGCTTGTTTTTGCTTTTGCTATTTATTACATGATTGGAGTGTATTCATACAAGCCTGAAATAGACAATAATAGTCAAGCAAACATACCATACGTATTTATAGACAAAAACATATTTTCGTACTAAGATAAGGGAGAGGAAGAGATGCAAAAGAGGTGTTTTATATTCTTTTTATGTTTCTTGTGCATTAAATCGACGATATTATTGGCAAACGATAAGAAGTCCACAAATAGTTCCAGTCAGGCCTTTTGGAAGATTTCCGGAGGTAAGGCTGTTGTTGAGAAAGATGTTGACTTAAAAGGAACTGTTTGCACTTTACCAAGGGGTATATTATTGACATTTAAAGGCGGAGTTATAAGAAATGGCACATTGATAGGAAATAACACGGAGTTAGATTGGAGAGGAGGCGTAATATTTGACAATGTAAAAATAGAAGGCTCATGGAATGTACAGAAGATTAGCACGGAGATGTTTACAAAATTGAGCTATAATAACGGACTTAAAAACTTATTTGCTCTTGCAAGTCCATTTATAATGAATAGTATCCTGATAGAAAAGGGAAAATATACTGTGTCAGCAACAAAGAAAGACAATAAATGTCTAACTGTTCCAAGCAATACACACCTCATAGTGAATGGTGAAATAAATATGACACCGAACAATTTCCAACATTATAGTGTGCTTTATGTCAAAGGAGATAATATCAAAATATATGGAAAGGGCATTATTGTTGGCGACAAAATGTCACACACGGGAACAGAAGGAGAATGGGGCATGGGTATTAGGGTGAATCAAGCCCAAAACGTATCTATCAGCGGGTTGACCATCAAAGATTGTTGGGGCGACTGCATATATGTTGGAGGACGTTCAAAAAACATCAATATTGAGAACTGCACCTTAGCCAATGGACGCAGGCAGGGTATCTCTGTTACTAAAGCTGATTACGTGACGATACGACGATGCTCAATAAGCAATGTAGGTGGCACGGCTCCAGGATTCGCAATTGATATTGAGCCAAACAAAGGAGATTCAGTTGACCATGTACTGATAGATAACGTTGTTGTAAGGAACTGTCTGGGAGGTATAAAGGCAACAAGGTCACTGAAACAAACTAATGAGGGGGAACCACTATCATGGATAGGAAGTGTAAAAGTGAGGAATTGCGATACTTCTGCCAGCAAGAAATTCCCGGCACTATTCAAAGGCTGTGATAGCCTATCTGTTTCTAATTGCAAAATAGTCTCATCAAATGCGACACCTGCCATTTTGACTAAAAATGTAAACTATGTAAGTGTAGTTGAGAACACATTGGTAGATAGAAGTGACCTGCTGGCCAAAGCTAAACGCTCTGCAAAAAAAATTTTGCAGAGAGGAGGTGTTGAATTAATCTCTATTGAAGGGGCCAAAATCAAAAAGGTCAATGCCAACAGAATCATCTCAGAATAAAAAACAGAAGACATGTCGAAGATAATACTTTCTTTTTCCGCTCTTTCCCAAGGCGGTGCAGGACGAGTTTGTGCCAACCTCTCGTATGCTCTATGTAATCATTACGAATCAGTTATCCTCGTGGCGTGGAATAACCGCCCACTGTTTTACGAGACTGACCAGCGGGCAAGGCTACTGTCCATCGAGAAGGAGGTCGGTAGCAAGAATGACATGAAACGGTTGCGGTGGTTCCGTAACTTCGTCAAGCAGGAGAAACCAGACTTGATACTCTCTTTCATGGAGCCGTACAACCTACGGGTGCTGCTTAGTACAATAGGGCTTGGAATACCAACAGTGGTTTCGGAACGTAACGAGCCTCATGCCGTGAATAAATACTGGTTGATGGACCAATTTGAAAAATTGGTGTATGGGCTTGCTGATGGCATAGTCGTCCAGACACCAACAATACAGAAATTCTTCGATGGCAGACTTGCATCTAAAACACACGTCTTGTACAACCCCGTGGATTTGCCCAAAGACATGATTGGAAAAGCTCTAAATACACCCAAGAAAAAACGCATTGTGTCTGTTGCACGACTTATTCCACAGAAGAAGCACGACGTGCTACTGCGCGCGTTCGCCAAATTCTGCGAAAGCCATCCCAACTATACATTGGCCATCTATGGAGAAGGACCTAGCAGAGGTAATTTGCTGCAACTTGCCATGTCATTAGGCATTGCCGACAAAGTTTCATTGCCAGGAAACATTAAAAATGTGCATGAGGCTATTCTTGATGCCAACATGATGTGCCTTGTATCCAGTAGAGAGGGCATGTCGAATGCTATGATTGAAGCCATGTGCTTAGGTCTGCCATGTATCTGTACCAAGGTGTCGGGTGCTGTTGACTTGATTAGTGATGGTAAAAACGGAATGCTTGTAGATGTGGGTGACATGGATGGCTTAGCTGAAAAAATGAAATTGTTAGCCGATGACGCATCTTTGAGTTATTCTATTGGACATGAATCTTTTGGACTTTTCAACATTCTAAATAAAACAAAGATCAATGATGAATGGATTTCTTATCTTAATCAATATGTAAAATGAAAACGACACTGACATTCCGTATGCTGAAGCGGCTGCACCTGATTGAGAACGAGGAGAAGCACGGAAGGATTAACCCGTTCTCACTAATATGGTTTGCGCTCAAAACTATGTGGCGACGCATCATCTTCACATACGCCTACAAGGCATATATCTTTGAGTTTGCCTACAAGCACCATCTACGTCCCGCCATCTGGCGTGCCTTGGGATGCAAGGTTGGCAAAAGAGTTCATATTGGCCATCAGGTGAGGTTCGACTTTGGCAATGCTGAAAGAATCACAGTGGAAGACGACGTCGTCTTGGCCAATGGCGTAACGCTGTGGTGCCACATGCGCGACATGAAGAGTTATCGCGTTGGCATGAAGCCCATGCAACTGCCTGCAAAATATGGAGATATACATTTGTGCAAAGGAGCCTATATTGGATTGAACGTGACCATCCTACCAGGTGTCACCATCGGTGAGGGTGCCGTCATCGGTAGTTGTGCCCTTGTCACCAAGGATGTGCCGGCATGGACAATTGCCACTGGTGTTCCTGCCCGTGTGATCAAGAATGTAGAGCAATAGAAACGCAATCAAGTAAAAAGAGTGAAACACAATAGATGTAGCATAGAAACCTTCTTCCTGTTAGTCAGAGCGGGGCTGTTTGGCCGTACAGAGGATACAAAACATCTTCTGCAGGGGGATGTTGACTGGGCTGCGATTTATCAGCTGGCTAAGGAGCAGGGCGTGGTTGGACTTGTCGCGGAGGGTGTTGAGACTCTTCAATGTGAGAAGTATGGAATAAATATTTCCCAACTTGTTCCACGGGAATGGGTATTGCGGTTTGCAGCTACAACATTACGTACGGAACAGCGCAATCTGGCTATGAACACGTTTGTTGCAAATTTAATTGTTTGGATGAGGAAGAGGGGTATCAACGCATTCCTGCTAAAGGGACAAGGTGTAGCACAATGTTATGACAAACCGCTCAGGAGGTCGTGCGGAGATGTAGATTTGCTTTTGAATGACGAGAATTATCAGAAGGCTAAGGATTACTTACTCCCATTTGCCTCCAGCTCTGCTGCAGAAAATGAGTATAAAAAGCATCTCGGGATGACGATTAACGGCTGGATGATTGAGTTGCACGGTTGCCTCCGTTGCGGCTTCTCGGCTCGCATAGATAAAGAACTTGACAAGGTGTTCCGAGATACACAGTATGGTGATAATGCAAGAACATGGACGTACAAAAATGTACAAATACCATTGCTTGAACGAGAGCACGATGTTCTATATGTTTTTATCCATTTCCTGAATCACTTCTATAAAGGTGGTGTGGGTATTAAGCAGATTTGTGACTGGTGCAGGCAGCTGTGGACATTTAGAGATTCACTTGACTTTGTGATACTGGAGACATGGTTGGAAAAAACGGGGCTAATGGACGAATGGAGAGCCTTTGGTCTGTTTTCCGTGGAATACTTGGGTATGCCCAAAAGTGCAATGCCGTTCTACTCCGATGCTGAAAAATGGAGGCGAAAGGCGAGGCGGATACTCCAATTTATCATGAAAACTGGAAATATGGGTAGAAATCGGAAGGATGATAAGAGTGATGACTCATACTGGGCGAGGAAGACTAATTCTTTGGGACAAAGGATTTGTGATTTGGCAAACCATTTGACGATTTTCCCGATGGACACGTTGCGATTCACTCCGAGCATATTGCTCAATGGATTACGTCAGAAATAAAATTAGATATGAAGAAGCTATTAATGATTGTCAATGAGGATCGCTTTCTCCTTTCGCACCGGAAGGATATAGCCTTGGCTGCACAGAAGGCAGGGTGGGATGTCACCGCGGTGTGCAAAGATACGGGGAGGCGGCATGAATTGGAAAAAATGGGCTTGAAAATACTGGAATTGCCGATAAACCCTACGGGGATGAATATGATGCAAGAGATGAGGACTTTGTGGTTCTTTTACACCTTATATAGAAAGAACAGAGATGCCATCATTCATCACGTGGGACTGAAGAACATCCTGTGGGGAGGACTTGCCGCTAAATTTGCTCGGG
Source organism: uncultured Bacteroidales bacterium (assembly GCA_902803605.1). GTDB lineage: Bacteria > Bacteroidota > Bacteroidia > Bacteroidales > Bacteroidaceae > Minthosoma. The sequence goes on from CADCQH010000107.1 coordinate 10,760, forward strand.
TATATGGTGTGGTGAATGCCGTTAGTGGACTGGGAGCCATTTTCTCTAATGGCGACAAGGGACTCATGGCAAAAGGTGTCCTGACTGTGATGCGTTTCTCGAACCATAGAAAGAGAGTGAAGGTCATCTTCCAAAATCATGAAGACCAAAATTTGTTTATACAAGATGGCGTCATCAATGAAAGCCAAGCAGAGTTCATCAAGGGATCTGGTGTTGATCTGAATGTTTTCAAATATGTTCCTGAACCTGAAAGCGAAACACTGAAGGTCGTATTCACAGCCAGAATGGTCAAGGAAAAGGGTGTGATAGAGGTGACAGAGGCTGCTGAACAACTGCGTAAGGAGTATGAGGGACGAGTAGAATTCTGGCTCTGCGGTCGGTTGGCGGACAATTCCAATGCTGTGCCAAAAGAGGAACTTGAAAGACGCTGCGATGGAAAATACATCAAATGGTTGGATTTCCAGCAGAACATAAGGTCTATATTAGAAAAGTGTCACATTATGGCGTTCCCGAGTTATTATCGGGAGGGCGTTCCAAAATCGCTTATCGATGCCTGCGCCGTAGGCAGACCCATCATCACTACAAATTCAATAGGCTGTAAAGATGTTGTCGATGACGGTGTGAACGGATTTCTGATTCCTATTAAAGACAGCGAAGCCCTGGCTCAGAAACTGCGCATCCTGATCGAGGATAAGGATTTGCGCATCCAAATGGGTCGAGCATCAAGGAAGAAGGCTGAACAGGAGTTCAGCTTAGAGAATGTGGTAGAGAAGCATCTAGATATCTACAATAGAATTTTGCAAGAATAAGTATAACATAATATTGGATACCAGATGGACAGCAGTAATTCGCTCTAGTTCGGCAGAAATGAAACTCACGAGACTTTAATCATTTGTTTTGTTACAGTCTAAAAAAGTCCGCCCAGGCGGGCTTTTTTGCTTTTCGGGGTTCCTGAAAAACGGTCAGTAAGGTCTGATTGGATGGCGTCAGTTCCTGATTTTTCGTTTGTACTCGCTCCAGCGGGCACGGATGCCGTTGACGTAGTCGTAGGTTTCGCTGCCACGGAAGTAACCGTGCTTGACCTCAGGCTGGTTGTAGTATTGCTGGTCGCTAATCTTGAGGACGAAGGCATCGACATTGCCGAGCCACACGTCGGGATCCTTACCATACTTTTTCGCTAGGGCACGGGCATCGTCCACATGACCTGCACCGGCATTGTAGCCCGCCAAGATGAAGTTGATGCGCTCGTTAACATCGGTGATGGAGGCATAGTGGGTGTTGAGACGGTTGATATACTTGACAGCCCCCTGCACATTGGTCTTCGGGTCGAACACGTCGGCCTGTGCCACTCCCACCTCGCGTGCCGTGCCTGGCATGAGTTGCATCAGCCCCATCGCCCCCATGTGTGAGACGGCCTGCGGGTCGAACGCTGATTCCTGATAGGCCTGTGCCGCAAGCAGGCGCCAGTCCCATCCGCACTTAATGGCTTGTTGCTTGAAGATGTCGTCGTAGGTAGATATCTGTCCGCGTACAGCATTGAGGATGGGTGAACTGACCTTGCGACGGGGTGTGTAAGTGCGTCCGCTGTCCGACTTGATGCGGATGGTGGTGTAGTCGAAGAAATCTTTCTGATGGGTTGTCATCCATTGAGACAACGATGCTGAAAGGAGGGGCGAATCCTTGCGTACAGCCCATGCCCCACCCTGACGGGACTTCAATGAGGAATCCTTGCGCACCTTGGCAAGGCTATCCATGAAGAGACCCATCTCCTTTTCGCCCACATAGTCCAACAACGAGGCAAGCGAGTCCTTCTTGTCCACCTGAAAGGCGATGAAGTCCCCTTCCCCATTTTCCAATTTCTCCATCATTTCGCGCTGACTGCGTGACACATCCACCCGAATGCTCACGCCGATGCTCTTCGCGTACTGACGGGCTATCATGAACTGCACACCGAAGTCCTCGCCTCGAAAGTCAAAATAACTTTCAGGACCATAGAGGGTCAGAATGATGAGTTCACCATTCTGCTGGATGTCGGGCAGATCGAAGTGTGCCGTCCCCTTCAAGGCGTTGGTATGAAACGGAGACCGCCCAGCCTCATGCTGCGGCTTGTTGGAGTCGCAGGCCATGATGCTGAGCAGTACTATTAGCCCTAATGTTAACCTTAACTTTAACATTAACGATCACTAAATGCTAAACACTTAACCCTTACGCTGGGAGGCGCGGTTCTTGACACGCTGGCGTATCTCCGCTTTGTGCTTGGCCGCTCCCGACTTGTGGGAACCCGTCTGGTAGCCTTTCTTGCGAGCCTTGGTCTTGACCTTGTTGGCGTCGTCCTTCTTCTCGCTCTTGGCCTTGCCAAAGTTGATGCCATTCATGATGGCATACTGGATTTCATTGTCTGATGCCATAAATCAATGGTGGAAAAGGCGGATGCCAGTGAATGCCATGGCGATGCCATACTTGTTGCAGGTCTCGATGACATTGTCATCTCGCACGGAGCCACCTGCCTGAGCTATGTACTGCACACCACTCTTGTGGGCACGTTCAATATTGTCACCAAATGGGAAGAACGCATCGGAACCGAGACACACATTGGTGTTCTTGGCAAGCCAGGCCTTTTTCTCCTCAGCCGTCAACGGTTCGGGCTTCTCGGTGAAAAAGTTCTGCCACGTTCCCTCACGAAGCACGTCCTCATACTCATCGCCGATGTACACATCGATGGTGTTGTCGCGGTCAGCACGGCGAATGTCGCTCTTGAATGGCAATGCCAGCACCTTCGGGCACTGACGCAGCCACCAGATGTCGGCCTTGTTGCCAGCCAGACGAGTGCAGTGGATACGGCTCTGCTGACCGGCACCGATGCCAATGGCCTGACCGTCCTTTACGTAGCAGACTGAGTTGGACTGCGTGTATTTGAGCGTGATGAGTGCAATCTTCAAGTCGCGCTTTGCATCGGCAGGAATGTCTTTGTTATCAGTAGGAATGTTCTCGAAAAGATTGTCGCCCGTCAAGTCAATCTCATTGCGTCCTTGCTCGAACGTGATACCAAACACCTGCTTGCGTTCGATAGGTGCAGGCGTGTAGTCGGGATCCATCTTGATGACACAGTAGGTTCCATTGCGCTTGGCCTTGAGAATCTCCAACGCCTCTGGAGTATAGTCGGGAGCAATGATGCCATCACTCACTTCGCGCTTGATAAGTGTAGCGGTAGCCTCATCACAAGTGTCAGACAGAGCAATGAAATCGCCAAACGAAGACATACGATCTGCACCACGAGCACGAGCGTATGCCGTAGCAATGGGTGTGAGTGGAATCTTCACGTCATCCACAAAGTAAATCTTCTTCAGCGTGTCGCTGAGTGGAGCACCCACAGCTGCACCAGCTGGACTGACATGTTTGAACGATGCTGCCGACGGCATCCCCGTAGCAGCCTTCAGCTCCTTCACCAGCTGCCAACTGTTGAAGGCATCAAGTAGATTGATGTAACCAGGACGACCATTAAGCACCTCAATAGGAAGTTCGCCCTCCTCCATATAAACACGTGATGGCTTCTGATTAGGATTGCAGCCATACTTCAAAGCTAATTCTTTCATCTTTTATTATTAAGTGTTTTAATTGTTTGAGTCTCTCAGTGTTTCTTCGTCTTGACGACGTAATGCCCCACATTTCCAAAGATGCATAACAACAGCACGATGAGTACAGCACTCAGAATCTTCACCCACATGTATGCTTCCTCCGCCTTTTGCTCCGCCGCTACCGTATTCTGGTCTTTACGTGCGGCAATGACGGCAATCTCTTTCATCTTATGATTCATCTCATAGGAAGACACCGAGTCTATCGATGCAGCCATCAACTCCGCCATCTGCATTGCCTGCTCTCTGTTGCCCGACTTGAGGTAAGCATTGAACTGCGGGACCATGTATTCTGTCATATAGGCGAGACACAAAGGAACATTCCATGCCTTTGCCAACGAATCCGCTCTCGGCATCACACTGGCCAATTCATCCCATTGTGCAGACTTTCTGAGGTAAGATGCCTGTTCCATGATGCCGAATGACGTATCGAAATACCCCACACTCCGCGCCAGCTCATAGGATTGTGCTGCCGAAGCCGTCGCGCCCGACTTTATCAAAACCAATGCCTTATGAATGGCAATGCCTCCCACATAGAGCGTCCTATCCCTTTCGGGACACTGAGGACTGGCAACAAGCCTTTCCACGGCTTCCTCTGCAGAAGAGAGCCACTCCTTAGCCTTCTCATACTGCTCGGAGGTCGTGTAAGCATCCAATATATTATAGGAAACACGCGCATAAGTAATCAAATTGTCGTAACAGCTGTCAGCCGCCACAATCTGCGAAAGCGCCATAAACGCCATGCTGAAATTTCTCTCAGCCTCATCCCTCATACCTAACTGTGTCTGGCAATAACCCATAGCATGCAAGAACACCGCTGTCCAGCGCCTTCCCTCCAATGTTTGATCCTCACGCGAAATATCATATCCCCTAGTGGCAACCGTCAATGCTTCCACGTTATCCGAACGATTAGCGAGAGAGGAAGACAACCGATCTATCGCCTGATAAAAAAGAACAGGACTTTGGTTCAGCAAGTCATCACCCTCCAGTGCCTTTTGGAAATACAATTCAGCCGTAGCCTTCTGCATCATTTTATTATAAACAAGTCCACGCTCATAACAGATAAAAGACGGAGCAACAAGCCCCGATTGCTCCAAGCTATCTATATAAGCCAAAGCATCCTCGGAACTTATATTTAAACGGTCAAGCACAAGCGAGTCAAACGTCTCGACCCTTACACCATTTCTTTGTTTTGTATTGTCAGAATGCCCTCCACACGACATCAGCATCCAGACACTCATCATCACACTAACAACAACAACGACCAAATTTCTATTACAAATCATTATCTCTATCCACGAATTTAATCACTTACAATAGCACACGGCAATTTACACAAATATTCGCAGGCTAACTGAAAAAACTATACAAAGGTAGAGAAAAAATCGGTAACAGTAAGAAGTAGCATACTGATTTTTGTTCTTTTTAACACTAATCTAATCCTTTACCACATATTTGCCCTCAGGGGTCATACCCTCAGCGCTGATGTACATTTCTTCACAGGTCGAATTATTGAAGAACTCAATCCTTGCCTTACCTTCTTCGTCAGCTTTCACATCCGGTTCCCAATAGATTGTACGTCGGAAGTCCGCCATCGGAGGTATGACGCTGTAGTCCTCCATCTCAAAAGTGGATATCGAATTGAAACCCTGGAAATAAGTGCGGCGAAGTCCCTTATTGCTCTCTGTCGTGAAACGATGATGCAGATAGAGGTATATCTTCACATGATTACTCCTATCATCCCCTATCTCACCAGCAGTTTCACCAAAACCCGCTCTGGCAGCCTCTCGTGAATCATGGTCTGGGTCGTAGGAAGCAATGTACACACTCTTGATCTCATCCATCCAAACAGGGAAGAACACATCACCTTCTGCACCTGAATCTGACGTGATTGCACCTGCATTCATCGTCTCGCCATTATCCACAATCCACTCGATGGGTTGATTACCATACGACATGTGCCCATACCACTCTGCCCATGTGGCAACCGTATCTCCCGTCACACGCGGCAAATCCACACACTCTGGATTGTTGAACATCGCATTCTTTTTGGCCAAAAACTCAAAGATGGTCGGTTCCTCCTCACCTCGGTCACGAATATTGTCCAACTCACGATCTATATCATAGTAAACGGATGCCCACTTACGAGCAAAATTCTCGTTCTTGAATTTGAAATCATCGTTTGTAAAGTAACGACGTTTGGCCTTTACTGTCACATTTTCCAACACGATGTTCTTCTGAGTAATAGGAACAAACTCATCTCCTTCAGGTACTGATTCATTCTCTTTATGCACAAACATATTCGGACCTGTCGGAATCTTCAGACTCGCCTCCAACGGACCGATATATCGCGGTGTGGGCGATATTTGTCGGTCAACACCAACACGAAAGGTCTTTTTCTTGTCCTTAATAGTCGTATAAAAGAACATTTTCCACTCACCATCCAAAAATGGAAGTCCAAACACATAATTCCCGTCTTTATCCGTTCGGGTGGTACCTGTGAGGCTTTGTCCTTGCTGATTGTAAAGAATAATCTGCATATCGACGCCGTTCACAGGATTGTGCTTTCGATACTCATTCAATTTACCAAACACATAGAACTTGTCTTCAACTGGTTGCATTTTCTCCCTTGGCGAAAGACCCGCCATTTCTTCCCAATTATAACGGCGCCAGCCCTGCGTCAGCATCAGCATATCTGCCGCTTTCCTATGTGTTTGATCGTCCGACTGGAAATAATAGTCCACATGGTCAATATATCCTCTTACCTCTGAACTCAACAGCATCCATGTCTTCAGATTTCCCTGCTTCTCACTTGTCATCGCAGTGGCATCCATTGCAGAAAAAGAGAACATTGCATTAGGGAGGGTCTGCACAGTCAATGTCACCTTGCCACAAGGCTTCAACCGCTCAGATTCTGCCACAAAAGATATGCTGTCTGTTGCTGAAGGTTTGGGACAAATAAAGAATAGGCGGTCAGCCAAAACCTGACCGTTACTATTGAACACAGTCATCTGGTTCACCCCCTCCTTCATTTGCTGACGGTTCAGTTCCAGTTCAATCAGAGGAGAAGCCACCAATGTATCACAATAATAAATATTACCATTGTTCATCAATGCGTAGCCAATCAGTTCACCACATACACCATTTGTACACTGCAACGTTGCCAACACGTCATCGCTGATGACATCCAGTGTCATCACACACCCTTCACGTCGTGCTGCAGGCAAGGAAAATTCCTGTTCCTTGTTCTTCACATTACGCATTTTCAGGGTCAACCCCGTTGCATCTGGAATGACAGTAAAATCACCACGCCCCAGCGTATCTGTCTGCACAGATGCCAACACATCACCCTGCTTATTCACCACAAAGCCCTCGCCATGATAAGGTCTGCCATCATCCGTCACAGCCAGCATCGCCACATGGCACTTCTTTCCTTGCACCAGGTCACCACCTTCTGGATAGAACTGCACACTTATCGTCTTGGCTGTATTATTGGAATACAGCCCTTCTTTGATGGCTTTCATATAAAGTGAATCCTGTTGGTCACGATTGTTAGGATTACGTTCTTGATACAAACGCGTATCAATGGTCAGGTCTGAATAATCACCTTCTTGAGCAGGTGTTTTAAACACAGGGAACACCCTTGAAAACACTGCGTTCACACCCCAATTCGTCATATATCGAGTATATGCCCTCACCTCATAAAATCCCGTTCCAAACAACGAATCCACCTTTATGTCGCCATGAGTCTGACCTTGTTCGTTGATATAGTATTTCTGTGTCTTGATCACATCACCACTAGGGTTCAACAACTCCACATACAGCACCTTACTCAAGTCCGTCGGACGACCGTTGTCTGCACGCGTCACATATGCTTTGAACCAAATAGTCTCTCCCTCAAAATAGCCAGTATTATCAAAATGCATGTACACCTTTTCTTGTGGTACAGCCTTGTTGAAGCCCATGACGTGCTGCACGTACGAAATGATACCTTTCGTCTGGGCATCCGTCGCCAACTCACCATTCACACCCTGTGCCATCACCAGTATTGGCATGATGCATAATAAACAAACAGACACCCAGCGTCCTAAACGAAACCGGCTGTCTTCAAATCCTAAAATACTTACTCGCTGAAACATATAAACGTTTGTGTATCTTTTACCCTTTTTACATAAAAGATTACAAAGGTAAGGAAAAGTTTAAATATTTCAAAAAATATCCACATCCAATTGTCTATTATCAACGAAAAAGTAGTACCTTTGCACGAATTATTACACAATATATAATTATATAACAGACATGAAGCAAAAAACGAAACTTTCGCTTGACGACTTGGATAAAAGTAATGTTTGGACTGTGACTCCCGTTGAACTGAGTCAAATGATTATCAATGCAAGAAAAAAGAAAGACGAGTATGCAGAAAACGAAAAGCATTACATGAATATCATCAAGACGGTGTTCGATCTCCAATATTTGAAAAGAGATGAAACCGATAAGGTGAATCAACTTGAGGACATGGGATACGAAGTCTATTCCACTCCTGATGTTGATGGCAACAATGCTGTCGCCATTCGCAAGCACCCCATAAAGAAAGTCACCGATTTGACCCTTGAGAACATTCAACATCTTGAAGCATGGGAAGTGCTCGACCTTATTTCCCACAACATGGGCACAGGTTGGAAAGGACTTCCACTTGCCATTCAAGACATCATAGAATCGGCCTTCTTTGTTGATTGCACCATCATGCCAGAAATGACAATGCGCAAACCTGGTGGAATCATCGAACGACGCAAGAACGATGAATACGAGGTGCTTGAAATCGAACGTGGCAATTGGATTGAGGGTATTTTCATGAAACCCAAGCCAAAGGTGGAGAAAGTTCATATCGATTACAGCATTGACGATGAAGAGGATGGGCGCCGTCGCCGCCGTAAACAAAAGGAAGACTTTTCTGACAACGACTTCGATGAGAATGACGATGATGATGAACTGTTGGATGATGTAGAAGAAGAAGAGGAGGAAGAAGACATGAACGATGAGGAGCTCAAAAAACTTGACGGTGACATGGAAGAAGAGGAGGAAGATGACGAACCCGATGAAAACAACATTCAAATCGAGGATATTGATTCCATCCCTGACATTCCCGATGAGGACGAATAATTCCAGCACAAATTAACGCATTCCATCGTACCTCATACTTTCTCATTTAGGGTATGATGATTTTTCTCAGGCATTGGTTACACAAGTTCAACCGATGCCTGAATTTGTAGTTGACAGCTAATCCAATGGACATTGTGTCGTAAAAGATACAACAATGTCAAATTCGAACTATGGGGGCATACACGCCCCCTATACGATTGTAAGGTGTCCATCGGTACCCTATCGAAAATGAACACAGAATCGCAAAACGGGCGTGTTGTGCACCAAATTTAAGTTTTTTTATTTTAAGAACGGTTAAAAATGGGGTTGTTATTTGGTGATTCCAACAGAAAGCGGTAACTTTGTACACATATTTAATATATAGAAAACGTTCATATAACATTCAATCATAATCAATGGAAGATTTAGACAGAATCATTAAAGTTGAAATTAACGAAACGATGAAGAAGAGTTACATTGACTACTCCATGTCGGTCATTGTAGCTCGTGCCCTTCCTGAAGTTCGTGACGGTTTCAAGCCCGTGCACCGACGCATCCTCTACTCAATGGACAAGCACGGCAACACTTCTGACAAACCAACTGTAAAGTGCGCCCGTATCGTGGGTGACGTGCTGGGTCACTTGCACCCACATGGCGACTCGTCTGTGTACGGCGCACTCGTTCGTCTGGCTCAGCCTTGGGCCATGCGCTATACCCTGGTGGACGGTCAAGGTAACTTCGGTTCGGTCGATGGTGACGGTGCAGCTGCCATGCGTTACACGGAGGCACGTCTCAGCAAGTTGGGTGAGGCGATGCTTCAGGACATCGACAAGGAAACCGTGGACATGGTTGACAACTTCGACAACTCGGAGAAGGAACCAACCGTGCTTCCCACCCGCATCCCCAACCTCTTGGTGAATGGTGCAACGGGTATTGCTGTAGGTATGGCAACCAACATCCCCACCCACAACCTGAGTGAGGTGATTGACGGTTGTGTGGCTTTCATCGACAACCCCGAAATGACGAGCACCGACCTGATGCAGTACATCAAGGGTCCTGACTTCCCAACAGGTGGCATCATCTGTGGTGTGGATGGCATCAAAGATGCATACGAAACTGGCCGTGGCCGCATCGTTGTCCGTTCGAAGACGGAGATTGAGTCAGAGGGCACGCACGACAAGATTATCGTGAGCGAAATACCATACAACGTGAACAAGTCGGAGCTGATCAAGAAGATTGCTGCACTGGTGAACGAGAAGAAGATTGACGGTATCAGCAACGTGAATGATGAGTCTGACCGTGAGGGTATGCGTATCGTCATCGACATCAAACGTGAAGCTAATGCCAATGTGGTGCGCAACAAACTCTTCAAGTTGACAGATCTGCAGAGCACATTCGCTGTGAACTGCATCGCCATCGCAGACCGCCGTCCAAAGCAACTCTCGCTGAGGGACTGCATCCGCTATTTCGTCAACCACCGTCATGACGTAGTGATTCGTCGCACAAAATATGACAAGCAGAAAGCGGAAGAGCGTGCTCACTTGCTCGAAGCATTGATTGTTGCCAGCGACAATATTGACGAGGTAGTACAGATCATCAAGTCGTCAAAGACGCCAGAGGAAGCTCAGACGCGATTGATGGAGCGTTTCGGCTTTGACAAAGCACAGGCTAAATATGTGGTTGACATGCGACTCAGCCAGTTGACAGGTCTTCAGCAGGAGAAGCTGCATGCTGAGTATGATGACCTGATGAAGCTGATTGAATACCTCCAGCAGATTCTGGATGACCCAGAACTGTGCAAGAAGGTGATGAAGGACGAACTCCTCGAAGTGAAAGAGAAGTGGGGCGACGAGCGTAAGACGGAGATTGACGTGACTGCCAGCGAGAACTTCGACCCTGAACAGTTCTATGCGAAGGAAGAGGTTGTCGTGACCGTCAGTCACCTCGGCTACATCAAGCGCACCACCCTCACCGAGTTCCGCACACAGGCTCGTGGCGGTATTGGTGTGAAGGGCGGAACGGCACGTGACAAGGACTTCATTGAGTTCATCTATCCTGCCAACACGCACAACACCATGATGTTCTTCACACAGAAGGGACGCTGCTTCTGGATGAAGGTTTACAACATTCCAGAGGGGGCACGCACCGACAAGGGACGGGCCATCCAAAACCTCTTGAACATTGACAGCGACGACAAGGTAACTGCATTCATCTGCATCGAGAACATCAACGATGAAGAATGGGTGAACAGCCACAATCTCATCTTCTGTACCCGTCAGGGCATTATCAAGAAGACGGCATTCGTCAACTACTCACGTCCACGCAACAATGGTATCATTGCCATCAACCTGAACGAAGGTGATGAAGTCGTTGAGGTATTGCTGACCAGCGGTAAGGACGAAATCCTCATTGCCAACCACAATGGTCGTGCCATCCGCTTCAACGAAAGCACTGTCCGCAA
>CADCQH010000108.1 GCA_902803605.1 uncultured Bacteroidales bacterium
CAAGGAGAAAGTATTGTCTGATGACATGTTCCAAGATGCACTGATTGACTCAAAAATACCTGCCTCTGGATGCTCCACCTGATAGACGGGTGCAAGGATGACACGGGGTGCCACGAAGAACACGGGAATGATGCAGCAGAGGAAGGAGACGACAATGATGAGGTTGGTGATGATGTCCACGGCAACGACCTTGAGATAGGTGGCAAAGGGAAGTCTGAAGGCATCGAAGGTCACCTCCGAGAAACGTCCCGCCATCAGGCCGAGGGCAAGATTGAACAGACCGACACTGACAAGGCTTTTCAGGATGCTGCCCAACATGCTGCCGAACCCGATGAAGTGGTTGCCCGAACTGATTGCCGGTGCGATATGTCTCACTGTTTCCCAGTCGCCCCTGCTGATGGCCTCGCCCAGCGCCTGGGTAGATTCATAGTTGTAACTGAAGGTGGGATGCGAGAAGTGCCCCAGACCGCCGGCAAGCATGCCCACCAGCAGATAGACGACTGCAATGAGCAGACCATATTTTTTGGCATATTCCCAAGCGGTGTTGAGAGCATTGCCGATGTTTAGTGAATAATTTTCCATGCGTCTTGTTGTTTAAATGGTTGTCTCTTTTTAGATTGGTCGTATCAGGTGGCTGACCTGTACTTTGATGATTGTCTCTTTTTTGATGGGTCGTATCAGGTGGCTGACCTGTACTTTGATGATTGTCTCTTTTTTAGATTGATCGTATCAGGTGGCTGACCTGTACTTTGATGATTGTCTCTTTTTTGATGGATCGTATCAGGTGGCTGACTTTTACGTGGGTGGGTCGGTGGGCAGTCGTTGCTCCTTCAGGTTGTGCACGGTACTTTCCAGTTCCCCCCATGCCGTGTCCAGCTGCTCCAGGGTTTCCTTGCCTTCGTCGGTCAGCACGTAATACTTTCGTGGGGGACCCTGCGTGCTCTCCTGCCATTCGTAACCCAGCAGGCCGTCATTCTTCAACCGCGTGAGCAACGGGTACAACGTACCCTCCACGACCAAGAGGTTGGCCTCTTTCAGTCTCTTGATGATGTCGGAAGTGTAGTATGCCTTCTCTGCCAGCAACAGCATGATGCAGTACTCCAGCATCCCCTTCCTCATCTGCGATTTTGCATTGTCCACATTCATAAGCGTAGTCCTTGTTTTGTTTGGTTGGTTGATGAGTTCTTTCGCAATTGCGCTGCAAAGTTAGGTAAAACATAAATACCTTGCAATACATAGTACTGTATTTAACTCTAATTAACAAAAAAGGACGATGGGGAATGGGAGAAATGCATAAAGGAAGCCATAAAAAGATGCATAAAAGAGAGCCACAAAAAAGAGCCCACTCAAGCGAGTGGACTCCCTGTTCCGTTGTGTCGGTTGTCTTTACCATTTGTCGACCCACCGTATGACGGGCACGCCGTGTGGGTCGAGTTCGATGGGAAGCCAGAGGTGCATGCTCTGGGAGAGGTGGCGGGGATTCCAGATGTCTGCCATGAAGATGGTCTTGCCGTTCATCCGGCAGATGTAGGTGCCCTGTGCTCCGAAGGTCTTGTCGGCGGGCATGTCGCGATAGCCCGTGGCTGTGCCGACAAAGGGGGAGGGGTGCTGTGTCCAGGGTCCCCAGATGCTCTTGGCGCTGAACATGCGGGCTTCGTTGGGCGACCATCCCGTGCATCCTGAGCAGATGAGCCAATAGGTGCCGTCGTGCTTGAAGATGCAGGGGGCTTCGTTCTGTCCGCCTGGAGCCACCATGTTGTACTTGCCCGTGAAGTCGAGATAGTCGTCGGTCAGTTCGCTGACCAGCAGGGTGAGGTTCTCCTGTGAGGAGGTGATGTGGTATGCCTTTCCGTCATCGTCCACATAGACGGTCATGTCGCGGCTCATTTGTCCTCCCTTCATGTCGCGCCACAGATACATGCCCTTGTTCACTTCCTTCCGCCAGGCATCCGTCCACCATTCCTTCCATTGGGAAGCATCGGTCTGCTGAGCGGCCTTGATGGCCTGTGCGTTCATGTCGAACGGCCATTGATTGGCATGAATGCGCTGACTGCGGAGGAACTGGAAGGGACCTGTGGGCGAGTCGCTCACGGCAAAGGCAACGCGTGCGGCTTCGTATCCGCGTCCTTTCAGTTCGAGGTGGAAGAGCATCACGAACTTCCTGGTCTTTGGGTTGTAGAGCACCTTGGGACGTTCCATGATGCAGCCCTTCTCGATGTCGTGTCCGGCTTCTGTACTGGTTGCCAATGCCACTCCCTCGTTCTTCCACGTGTTCAGGTCGGTTGAGGAATAGACGGAGATGCCTGCTTCCGTGCTGCCACCATTGTAAGGACGGTTCTCGCCGTACCAGTAGTAGGTGTTGCCATACTGTATGATGTTGCCTCCATGGGCGTTGATGTGCTGGCCGTCGGTATCCATCCATAACTGACCGTTCACGTGTTCTTGTGCCCGGGTCTGAGTGGATAGGAGCAGGACCATGCAGCACAGGGCAAGGCTTTTGGGCGTCTGTAATATTTTCATATCGCGTGGGGGGAGAATGTTATTTCTTCAGTACGACGTTGATCATCTTGCCTGGTACCACGATGACCTTCGCCACCGTGAATCCCTCCATCCACTTGGCGGATTGGGGGTCGGCAAGTGCAGCCTTCTCTGCCTCTTCCTTGCTGACATCGGCTGGGAACTCCAGTGGGAAACGTGCCTTGCCGTTGAAGGCCACCATCATCTTGACGGAATCCTCCTTCAGGTAGTCCTCGTTGAAGGCTGGCCAGGGCGCATCGCAGACGGTGGTGGCGTGTCCCAGCAGTTGCCAGAGTTCTTCGGCAAGGTGAGGGCAGAACGGAGCCAAAAGGATGGTGAGCGCCTCCTTCACCTCGCGGCTGGTGCTCTTCTGTCTGGTGAGTTCGTTGAGGCACACCATGAAGGCGGCGATGGTGGTGTTGTAGGAGAAGGCTTCGATGTCCGTGGTCTCTTTCTTGATAAGGGTGTGCAGCGCCTTCAGTTCGTCTTTGGTCGGGGTTCCGTCAGTTGCATTGATGGTTCCGTCCTCGTTGGTCATGAACTTCCACAATTTCTTCAGGAACCGGTGGCAGCCGTCAATGCCGTTGGTGTCCCAAGGCTTGCTCTGTTCCACAGGTCCGAGGAACATCTCGTAGAGGCGCAGGGTGTCGGCACCGAACTTCTCCACGATCATGTCGGGATTGACTACGTTGAACATGGACTTTGACATCTTCTCCACTGCCCATCCGCAGATGTACTTGCCCTCGTCGTTGAGGATGAACTCAGCTGTCGCATACTCTGGGCGCCAAGCCTTGAAGGCCTCCACGTCGAGCACGTCAGCACTCACGATGTTCACGTCCACATGGATGGGAGTCACTTCGTACCCTTCTTTCTTGTCGCAGGAAACAAACGTGTTGGTGTCCTTGATGCGATAGACGAAATTGCTTCGTCCCTGAATCATGCCCTGATTGATGAGCTTCTGGAAGGGTTCTTCCTTGCATGAGATGCCGAGGTCGAAGAGGAACTTGTTCCAGAAACGACTGTAAATCAAATGACCCGTAGCGTGTTCGCTGCCACCTACATAGAGATCGACGTTCTGCCAGTATTCATCGGCCTCCTTGCTGACCAGCGCCTGATGATTGTGAGGATCCATGTAGCGGAGGTAGTAGGCAGAACTGCCGGCAAAGCCAGGCATCGTATAGAGTTCGATAGGGAAGACTGTCTTGTTGTCTATCTTCGAGTTCTCCACAATCTTCTTGTTCACTTCGTCCCAAGCCCAGACGGTGGCATTGCCCAATGGAGGCTCGCCTGTCTCAGTGGGTAGGAACTTGTCCACCTCTGGCAGTTCGATGGGCAGGCACTCCTCAGGAATCATCGTGGGGATGCCATTCTTGTAATACACGGGGAATGGTTCGCCCCAATATCTCTGACGCGAGAAGATGGCATCGCGCAGACGGTAATTCACCTTCACACGACCTATACCTGCTTCCTTCACATATTTCTTCGTGGCAGCAATGGCCTCCTTCACGGTCAGTCCGTTGAGGGAGAAGTCGATGTAGGGCTTTACGTCCTTGCGGGGTGAGTTGCACACAATACCTTCCTTGGCATCATAACTCTCCTCACTCACATCTGCACCCTCAATCAGTGGAATGATGGGCAGGTTGAAGTGCTTGGCAAAGGCATAGTCACGACTGTCGTGAGCAGGCACAGCCATGATGGCACCTGTGCCATAGCCAGCCAGCACGTATTCTGAAATCCAGATGGGGTTCTTTTCACCAGTGAATGGGTTGATGGCATACGAGCCAGAGAACACGCCTGTCACCTTGTGGTCAATCATGCGCTCACGCTCTGTGCGTCCTTTCACATATTTAATATAAGCATCCACCTCAGCCTTTTGTCCGGCTGTGGTCAACTTGTCCACCAGTTCGCTTTCTGGAGCCAGCACCATGAACGTGACGCCAAACATGGTGTCTGCACGGGTGGTAAAGATGGTGAAACTCTCGTCGGAGTCAGCAATCTGGAACTCCACCTCAGCGCCTTCTGACCGACCAATCCAATTCTTCTGCGTCTCCTTGATGCTGTCACTCCATTGAATGGTGTCAAGCCCGTCCAGCAGTCTCTGGGCATAGGCACTCACACGGAGGCACCACTGCCTCATCTTCTTCTGCTCCACAGGGAAACCGCCGCGTACGCTCACACCATCAACCACCTCGTCGTTCGCTAGCACGGTGCCCAGTCCTGCGCACCAGTTCACCATCGTCTCGCCCATGAAAGCGATTCGGTAGTTCATCAGCACATCACTCTTCTGCTTCTCATCCATAGCCTTCCATTCGTCGGCTGTGAATGAGAGGTTTTCCGTCTGAGCCACATCAAGTCCCTCCGTACCCATCTCTTCAAAGTGCTTGATCAATTGCTCGATAGGTTGAGCCGACTGACACTTATTGCAGAAGAACGAGTTGAACATCTTCTGGAATGCCCATTGCGTCCATTGATAATACTCAGGCGCACAAGTCCTCACTTCTCTTTCCCAATCGAACGAGAAGCCAATCTTGTCCAACTGCTCACGGTAGCGGTCGATGTTCTGGAAGGTCGTCTTCTCAGGATGCTGTCCTGTCTGGATGGCATACTGCTCAGCAGGAAGGCCGTAGGCATCATAGCCCATCGGGTTCAGCACGTTGAAGCCCTGCAGACGTTTGTATCTCGCATAGATGTCACTTGCAATATAACCCAGAGGATGTCCCACATGCAAACCCGCACCACTTGGGTAGGGAAACATGTTCAGCACATAAAACTTAGGCTTGTTCTGATTCTCGACAACCTTATAGGTTTTCTCCTCCACCCACTTCTGTTGCCACTTCTTCTCAATCTCTCTAAAATTGTATTCCATTTGAGTTCAGTAATTTAATTTTGGGTGCAAAGTTACGATTAAGTGAGGGAAATACCAAATTTATTTGAGTATTTCCGAGCGGGAGCAACTTCCGTGGTAACCAACGTAACAATAAAAAAATTTTTTTTCTTCTTTTTTTCTTGATTGATTGCTGCGTAAGGAGATAAATCCCTACCATCTTCTCGGTTAACAATCAAGTTGTTGCAAAAGGTTTAAATCCGCATCCCTATATGTGTTATAGGAAATCCCCTACTGTTTGGGGATTTTCAGTTTGAATCCCCTGTCAA
>CADCQH010000109.1 GCA_902803605.1 uncultured Bacteroidales bacterium
ATCGTGTGGGCACAAATGGTGCAGGGGCTCCTCAGGTGAGTCATGGGCGAGAGGGGTGGAGTACCCTCTCTGATGTTGGATACCCAATCATCCCAGACACAATCGCAAGCAGGGTGTTGGAAAGGTATTGTTATACAGTCTCACATAACAAGATGACACGTCAACCGAATTGGGCGATGTGGCAACTGACGGGTGAGCATGTGATGAATAAGAAGGAGGATGTGTGGAGCGACTATCGGGAGGATGAGGAGTTGCCAATAGATGAACGTGCGACGCTGGAGGATTATGGGCATTCGGGCTATGATAGGGGGCACATGTGTCCTGGTGGTGATTGCAATTGGGATGATGAGGGTAGGGACGAGACGTTTGTCTTGTCGAATATGTGTCCTCAGAACCCGAATCTGAACAGGGGCGACTGGAAGGAGATAGAGATGGCCTGCAGGAAGTGGGCGCAGAAATATGGCAGCATCTATATCGTGTGTGGACCGATGTTCTTCAAGAGTCAGGAACATGAGAGGATTGGACCTCATCAAGTTCCTGTTCCTGAGGCATTCTTCAAGGTGGTCTTGTGCATAGATGGTCTCAATTCCAAGGGCATCGGATTTATCTGCAGGAATACGGATGGGAACAGGAAGAAGGATTTCTATGTCAATTCCATCCGTCAGGTGGAACGGATTACTGGTTACAGGTTCTTTCCTCAACTGAGCGATTCCATCAAGGAATTGGTGTATGATATGGATGACATCAATGCTTGGTGACCTTTTTCGGAGGAAGAATGAAAATAAAACTTCTTCTGTTTCGTTATAATGAATGTTGGTTCTGTTTCTCCTAAGCTGCAATGTGATGTGTGTCATGGTGACTGGGAAAAACATAATAGAAAGTGATATGGAAAAGAAAACGGGAAGAACGACGCCAGACTTCATAACCAGTTTGGCTGATCATGAGATTTTTGTGTTCGGTAGCAACTTGGCGGGCTTCCATGGTGGCGGTGCTGCAAGTGTGGCATATCGTAAGTTTGGTGCCATCTGGGGACAGGGCGTGGGTCTGCAAGGACAGAGTTATGCTATCCCCACGATGCAGGGAGGTGTGGATACGATCCGCCCTTATGTGGATGAGTTCATCGTATTTGCCAAGCAACATCCTGAATTGACGTTCCTCGTCACCCGCATTGGCTGCGGAATCGCAGGGTTCGATGATGCGGACATCGCCCCATTGTTCAAGGAGGCTTTGGACGTTGACAACATCGTTCTACCAACCACCTTCATTGCTGTGCTGGAACAATAGCATGAGGATGGCTGCCACTCATGAAAATGTGAAATGGATGGTTAAACAAATGTAGATGGATATGACAACGGACGAACGATATATGAGAATGGCGCTGGAGGAGGCGCGTGCGGCGTTGGCACAGGAGGAGATTCCTGTGGGGGCTGTGGTGGTGGCGAATGGACAGGTCATCGGCAGAGGACATAATCTGACGGAGACGCTGCATGATGTGACTGCACATGCAGAGATGCAGGCGATAACGGCTGCTGCTGAATCGTTGGGAGGGAAATACCTGACGGGATGTGCGCTGTATGTGACGGTGGAGCCGTGCGTGATGTGTGCAGGGGCGATTGGCTGGAGTCAGTTAGGCAGACTTGTCTATGGGGCGACAGACGAGAAACGTGGCTTCAGAAAGTTCGCTCCAGAGGCATTGCATCCAAAAACGGAGGTGGTGAGTGGGGTGCTGGAAGAGGAATGCGCCCAACTGATGAAGGATTTCTTCAAGAGAAAAAGATAGTGTTCCTGACGGTGAACCATCAGTCGAAAGCGTGTTCGTAGAGACTGTCCATCGTGCTTTCGGACAGATTTTCAATGCCTCCCATCTCTTCGGCTTTCATTTCCACTTCACGCCAACGGTTGCGTTCTTCGAGCATGTCCCATGCCTGCTGGGCTCCACTTTCGTCAAGACTGTCAATCCGGGTGATGAAAAGCCTGTTTCCATCGCTCTTCACGGTGTAGTAGAGTTCCTGCACACCGTCGAGCATACCGTCAGCCCAATAATAGACCTCGAAATGTTTGCGATAGCGTCCATCCTTCTCGTGGATTGCTGTGACGTTTTCTCGACTGACACAAATCTGCTCGGAGTTGTCGATGCCGGTGAGTAGCCAGGTGGCATATTTCGTGCCTTCCTCTGCATCAGTGAAGGATGTTCCCACCAATGCGTGGAGGGTGTCGAGTACAGCTGGTGCAAGGTATTTGTGCAGGATGGCTTCATCCCAGTCCCATGCATTCGATTCTTTGGGTGCATGGCTATAGAATTCCTCGATGAAGGCGATGGCTTCTTCTTCACTTACGTCCTGCCAGTGAATGTCGGCAAGGTTGTCTGCCTTGAGACTGTCGGTCACGATAGAGTCGTTAGTGTCTGCGTCTCCATTGGTTTTGTTGCCCGTACAGGAAAGGAGGCTGCCTATCAGTAGCACCCATGTCCATAATTGTGTTAGTTTCATTTTTTTCATTGATGGATAGGTTTTAAGATGAGGTATGTAAACAATAGTGTGGCAAAGTTAATGGATTTTTTTCTTTTTTTTGTAAATTTGTGCGTTTTTCGACTTAAGTATTTCCAAATTCATACGTATAGAGGGTAAAACAACTCAAAAACAGCATGGACAGATCCACTTTTGAACAGACGGCAGCGCGACTGCGTCCTCTGATTCTCCGCATCGGACGGGATTTCTTCGGTTCAGCGGATGATGCAGAGGACGTGGCACAGGAGACGCTCTTGCAATTGTGGCGATACTGTGAGCAACTGGATGAAGGGCGGAACGTGGAGGCGCTGGCAGTGAGGGTGGCGAAGAACTGCTGTGTGAACCTGAAACGACGGCAACACCTGACGCTGGTGAGGGAAACGGACAGCGTGGGCGAGACAAGCCCTTCACCTCATCTCTCCCCACATGAGGAGGTGGAACGGAAGGAGGGACTGAATGCTTTGGATGAAGCCATCGGACAGTTGCAACCCCGTGAACGTCAACTCTTCGAGATGCGACAGCAGGAAGGACTCTCGACAGAAGAAATTGCCCAA
>CADCQH010000110.1 GCA_902803605.1 uncultured Bacteroidales bacterium
AGTGGCTGCTGTCAATGCATCAGACACCAACGTTTCCCAGTCAGGAAGGTTCGTTGAGAGGGCACTGATTTGAGCACGCAGACTCTCCAGGAGGCTCAAGGTGAAGAATCCTCCATTGACTCCACACCAAGACATCTCACCAGGACTTGCTGCCGTAGCAATCAGGCTACCGCTGGCATCCACAAAGAGCCTTTCCAACTTCTTGACATCGAAGTTGTTGTTGGAGCGTGAGAACAAGGTGCTGGTGTTGATGATAGGCGTGGTCTCTCCAATCTGGTTGTTACAGCAATCGCTGAACACAAGACTGAGTCGTGCACCTTTCGCCACCAGTTCCTTATACACATCGCTGACAGCCACGTAGTTTTTCGTGGGGTCATCGTAACTGGTGGGACAGAGATCCATGTTGGGGTAATAATCCTGCTGGTCGTCAAAACGGAAACCATGTCCCGTATAGACGAAGATGACCACGTCATCGCTGTTAGGATGGAAGTCACGTATCAGTTTAGCCAGATTCTCCTTGCTGTAAGTCTTGCCCCTGATGACGTTGAGGTCATAATTCATGCCTAGCACTCTGGCAATGCCACCAAACTCGCTGTTGAGATTGTTCATGTCCTTGGCACAGGCAGAGCCAATGTCGCTTACATTGGTGTTTGCAACGACAATCAGATGCAGGGTGGAAGCCTCTGCATTTCCTGTGCTCAGTGTGTTCCCACCCTCTCCTGGGGCGACATTCTCTCCCTCATTGACATCGTCTGACTCAATGTCAGTAAATATAGGGTCATCTACCGTCACCTCGATGTCTTGGTGCGGTACGTCTTGATTCTTCACCAATAGGATGCCGTTGAGCATCATCTTGTATTCAGGTTCTTCCTCTCCATAGAACTGAGAGATGTATTCCTCGTCCATTGCCTCCAAAGGAATCTCGTGGAAATACTCCGCCTCCATATAACTACTGGTCTTTTTGATATTATAGGTGACAAACGGCTTTTCACTGATGTCACTGGCATCATCTTCCTCCCAATACCACAGGAAGATGGGGAATTTCTTTTCTAAGGGATAATAGGTCATGATGCCCACACCATCTTCATCCGTTTTCTCCTCGACCATATTCACGTACTGTGACTCGAAGACCATGTCCGCTTCGAGTGATTCCGGTGTGATGAGACGCATCTTGCAATTCTCGTCACTATAATAAATCATCAGTCCGAGGTATTCCACCCCGTCATCGGTGTAGTTCACCTCATAGAAAGTCTGCGCCTGTGTAGAGAGTGTGAGGCACAGCAATAGGAAAAAGGTATGTATTCTTCGCATAGCGTGAATGTCTGAAATAAAGAAAGTTTGCTTGCTCTTCAGCAAACAAACTTTCCATTGTAAGCATGATAGCCTTGTTCGTTATTTTGAGATGACAATTCGCAGGAATTACTCCTCAACGAATGCTTCTACAGAATCAAGCGCTGCGTCAGCCTCGTCAATTGCATATGATGCAGAGTCTGCTGCTGCAGAGAGAGAATCTGCTGCTGCTGCGAGAGAGTCTGCTGTCTTCTGCAGTTCGTCATTGAGTTGGTTCACACAACCTGTGCAAGAAGCGAAAGAGATAGCAACGAGTGCAACTGCTGCGAAAAGAATCTTTTTCATAATGCTTTTTTCTTTTTAAATTAACTTTTGCTTTTACTTATAATGATCCGTATATCGGAAAGAAATTACATAAAGAACTTCTTAGCCTCTACACGTGCCTGGAACTGCTCGTCAGTGTCCATCAGATAGATGATACCTTCGATAAGACCCAAGATGCTTGGAATACCAGTCCAGCAAAGCAGGAGATAAACCACACCAGGCATAATGTTCTCCAAGTAGAACTTGTGGATACCGAAACCACCAACCAGGATTCCAAGAATACCTGCAACCATTTTATTCTTCATAATAGTCGATGTTTCTCGCGGTTGAGAATCTTTTAAGTTGTTATTGAGTGACGGATGAACCGCCATCCGACACCGTTTTTAATTAAGTTTAGTTCAGTTTTCGTTGCAAATGTACAAACTTTTTTAATTAAACGAAAGGAAAAATGAAGAAAATCTTTGTTAAAAAGGACAATTTTTAATAAAAGATACAATGTGCAACCCTTTATGATACAAAAATGGAAGGCAAATACGTTACAGTTTGCAAAAAAAGTAAAAAGCAAGGCTTTTATTTGGGTAAGTCGGGAGAAAGTAGTACTTTTGCCCGAAATTCGCACTTCTGGTGCTTATGTTACACGCTTATGCTACGACATCCTCACAGACTCACCGCTTTTCTTTTATGCGTATTCCTCGCCTTTTCCACCTCTTGGATGAAGGCGCAGGAACTGAATTGCACGGTTAAAGTCGTTCACTCTCAAATACAGGGAACCAACTCAGATGTGTTCCAGACTTTGGAAGCTGCCATCAGCGAGTTCATGAACAACCGTACATGGACAGACTTGCAGTTTCAGCAGGCTGAACGGATTGACTGTAATCTGAATTTGACGGTCAAGAAATACGATAAGAACAAAGACATGTTTACTTGTGAGTTGCTTTTTCAGTTGACAAGACCTGTCTTCAATTCGGCCTACAGCACCACCGTTTTCTCCATGCGTGACACTGAAATAGTGTTCTCTTTCCATGATCAGGATGCCCTCGATTTCAACATCAACAACATGGACAATAGCCTGACGTCCATCCTGGCTTATTACGCATATTTGTTCATCGGTTTAGATCTGGATACCTTCTCTCCGCTGGGTGGAACAGAAATCCTCCATATTGTCGAAAGCATAGTAAATAACGCACAAATGATGTCGGAGCCGGGGTGGAAAGCGTTCGACAAAACCAACAACCGTCACGCCATCATCAACGACTATATGGAAACCTCTATGGAACCCTATCGGCGGTTGCAATACAAGTACCATCGACAGGGTCTTGACGAGATGTCCCAGAATGCCGATCGTGGTCGTACTGCTATCACCGAAGCGCTGGAAATGTTGAAGGAGGCACATGGCAACAAACCCCTCTCGCAGCTTCCTCAAATCTTCACCGACTTCAAGCGAGATGAGATTGTCAATATCTATTCTGGACATGGAACGGAGAAGGAGAAGCAAGCCGTCTATGACATCGTGTCCGACATCAATGCCAGCCAAAATACTTATTGGAATCGAATTAAGAAATGATACGACACCTGCACATAGAGAACTACGCGCTGATTGAACATCTGGATATGGATTTCCACCCAGGCTTCTCCGTCATTACGGGTGAGACGGGTGCCGGCAAGTCCATCATCATTGGAGCCATTGGATTGCTGTTGGGTCAGCGGGCAGATTCCCGTTCCATCAAGACGGATGCCAAACGCTGTGTGGTGGAGGCGACCTTCGACTTAGCACATGATGCCTTAGATGATTTCTTCAAAGAGAATGACCTCGACTTTGACGGGTCAGAGTGCATCATCCGTCGTGAACTCACATCTGCAGGGAAGTCTCGTGCTTTCATCAACGATACCCCAGCCTCTCTGGCTCAACTGAAGGAATTGGGCGAACAGCTTCTCGATGTGCATTCCCAACATAAGAACTTGCTCTTGGGCAAGGAGGATTTCCAGTTGAGTGTGCTCGATATCGTTGCCAATCATCAGGAATTGCTCAACACGTACAAGACCGAATACAAAGAATATCGTCAACTGGAGAACCAGTTGAAGGAGGCATTGGAGGAGGCGAAGAACGGCAAGGAAGACGAGGATTACTTGCGATTCCAGGTGAACCAGTTGGCAGATGCCAATCTGAAAGAAGGGGAACAGCAGGAATTGGAAGAGGAGTCAGAGACCCTCGAACATGCTGAGGACATTAAGTCTTCGCTCTATACAGCGGCTAACAACCTGCAGTCTTCCACCGATGGAGCGGATGTGTTGGGACTGCTCAAGCAGAGTCTTTCAGAGATTCAGTCGATTTCATCTGTCTTTTCATCGGCAGAGGAGTTGGCAGACCGTCTGGACTCCTGCTATATTGAACTAAAGGACATTGCCGATGAATTGGAGAGCCAAGCCGAAGATGTGGAATATAATCCACAACGGTTGGAGCAAGTGAACGAACGTCTGAGCACCATCTACACCTTGCAGAAGAAGCATGGGGTGGAGACGGTGGAGGAACTCCTAAGGATTCAGGAAGAGATGGAGGAAAAACTCTCTCGCATCACCCATTCTGACGATTTCATCGAGGAACTCCAGCAACAAGTGAATGCTCAGAAGGAGAAGGTGCTGGCATTGGCAAAGAAACTCTCCCAAGCCCGTCTGGCAGCAGCCAAGAAGGTGGAAAAGGAAATGGAGACACGCCTCCTGCCATTGGGAATGCCTAACGTGCAGTTCAAATGCTCCGTTTTGGCGATTCCATCGGAATTGACAGGCACGGGATACGACCAGGTGCAGTTCCTTTTCAATGCCAACAAGAGTGGCGAGCCCAAGCCTGTCAGCCAGATTGCATCAGGTGGTGAAATAGCCCGTGTGATGTTGTCGCTCAAGGCACTCATCGCTGGAGCCGTCAAACTGCCTACCATCATCTTTGATGAGATTGACACAGGTGTGAGTGGTTCCATTGCAGAAAAGATGGCGCGCATCATGAAGGAGATGGGCGATCACGAACGTCAGGTTATCTCCATCACCCACCTGCCACAGATTGCTGCTTTGGGTAGCCATCATTATAAAGTATATAAGGAAGAGACGGAAGATGCAACCTTGAGCCATATCATTCCGTTGAACGAAGAACAGCGCATAGA
Organism: uncultured Bacteroidales bacterium; assembly: GCA_902803605.1. Lineage (GTDB taxonomy): Bacteria > Bacteroidota > Bacteroidia > Bacteroidales > Bacteroidaceae > Minthosoma. Next base: position 4,767 of record CADCQH010000110.1, read on the forward strand.
GGAGATTGCTTGTATGCTCAGTGGTGAGAAACTGACACAGGCTGCTCTCGACAATGCCAAAACCTTGTTAGGAAAATGAAGAAGAAAAGCATACTTACCTTGTTGATGTGTCTGATGTGCCTGATGGCATCTGCTCAACCCAAGTTCGCCTCAAAGGTGAGCAAGGGCATTGTATCCTTGAACACCTACGACCGTCAGGGCAATCTCCTGCATCAGGGCATTGCTGTTTTTGTGGGGGCTGATGGCGAAGCCGTTGCCGACTACCGTTTATTCAAGAATGCCTATCATGCTTCTGTGATTGACACGAGTGGCAAGCAGATGGATGTGGATTACATCTTAGGGGCTGACGGCACTTATTCGTTGGTGCGCTTCCGTGTCAATACGAAAGGCAATGCAGTCATTCCTTCTGCCACCTCTGCTCAACCGATGAAATCGTCCCTTTTCGTCTTGGGACGCTCTGATAAAGGTGAGATGGAAAATGCTCAGGCAACGGTCGCAGACACCTCGCTGATTCAAGGTAAATATGTCTATTATGGCTTGGACAGTCAAGTGGATGAAGCGTTGGTGGGTTCTCCAGTATTCAACCAGTCTGGCACTTTGGTGGGCATCCTTCATCCTCAGATGGGTGGCAGAAGTTATGTACTCGATATCCGTTTCAAGGAAGTACTGAAGATGGACGCCTTCCCTTCCAACTCGGCTTCTGTGGCATTGGGCAACATCTTCATCCCCAAAGCCCTGCCGAATACACCAGAGGAGGCATTGGTCTATCTCTACACCAAGTCACGCACTGCCAGCAACGATGAATACATGGATATGGTCAACCGATTCGTGGCCACTTATCCTAAGAATGCGGAGGGCTATCTACGTCGTGCCACACCACTCATTGATTTGACCCGTTTTGATGAGGCCGACCGTGATATGCAGCAGTACCTCACCTTGGTGGAGGACAAGGCTTTAGGCAACTACAATGTGGCATCACTCATTTTCGAAAAACTTCGTCTGCAACCAGAACCAGCCTACGAGAAATGGAACGAGGATGTGGCCATCGGCTATGTCGATAAAGCCCTTGCCATCAACGCAACCCAGCCTGCCAGTGACACCAAGACGTCAGAAAACGCCCAGTTCCGCATCCTCAAGGCACAACTGCTGATGAACAAGCGGGACTTTGATGGTGCTCTGGCTCTCTATGAAGCCCTGAACGAAGAGAAGGGTGGGGAACCCGTCTATCTCTATGCCATCAGCATGGCACGTGAAGGAAGAGGCGATTCCATCGAGGCAGTGATGGAACCTATCGATAGTGCCCTCTCCAAGTTCGGCACTCCGATGCCTGTAGAAGCAGCCAACTACATCATTCGTCGTGGCCAACTCAATGCCAATGCAGGCAATTATCGCGAGGCTGTGCTTGACTACAACCAATATGCCTATCTGCTGAACAATCAGGTCAGTCCCGTCTTCTATTACGAACGTTCGCAGATAGAGGTCAATGCACGTATGTACCAACAGTCATTAGACGACATCAACAAGGCCATCGAACTGGCACCTCGTGAACCCCTCTATCATGTGGAACGTGGAGCCATCGCCGTTCGTGTCAACATGTTCGACGAGTGCATCCAGTCCTGTCAAACCGCACTTCAACTTAATCCTAATATTATTGACGCATATCGCATTCTCGGCTTTGCCCAACTGCAGAAGGGTGACAAGGCTAATGCCCGCCAAAACCTTCAGAAAGCCATCGACATGGGTGACGAGGCAGCCAGGATGCTGATGAACACTTACCTTGCCCAATGAAAAAGATTCTGCTCCTTTCATGGGTTGCAGTACTCTCCATCATCTTCAGTTGCTGCAACCGTCCCACCGACTCCCTGCTGGAGCGTGCCGAAAACTACCTTCCGGCACAACCAGACAGCGCTGCTGCTTGCTTGGGCCGCATCGAATCCTGTGAGGAGATGGATGAAGGCCAGAAAGCGCTCTACGGACTGCTGAGCACCATCATAGAGAACCATCAGGGGAATGGCGTTTCCACCGATTCCCTCATCAGAGGCAGTTATGAATACTATCGTAACAAATCGGACGAAGGGCAGACATCCAACTTCAAACTGCTGCGCCGCTATGCCCAGAGCTGCTACTACATGAGTGTCTTCTACACTTCCAACGACAGCACCCAACTATGCGAGGAACTGCTACACCAGTCCATTCGAGGCAGCGAGAAATGTGCGGATTGGCACACCTGCTACCTAGCACACACCCTGCTCAGTCTCACCACCAGTTATGAGGAGCCCCGAGATGCCGTACAGCAGGCGTTGAAAGCCCTGAATGTTTACCACAGAATCAACGATGACATCAACAACGAAGTGCTCATTATGGGTCATGTGGCTGCCTCTTATCTGAATGCCTCTGAACCTGACAGTGCTTTGGAATACTACTTGAAAGGTTACGATTTGGCAGAAAAGCACCATCTGAAGGAAGCCCAGAACAGTATGTGCATGGGTCTGTCCGACACCTATTGCTACATTGGAGCCTTCTGGCAAGCCCTCTTCTATGCAAAGAAGGGCATCGAGACTGCCGACAGCGCAGCCCTTGTGCCCTCCCTCTTGTCCCTCGCACAATGTTATTACGCTTGTGACTCCTTGGATCAGGCAAAAGCCGTGCTCGACACCATCCCATGCGACTCCGACGACTATGTCAGCCGATACCTCACCCTGCGCACCCTGTCGGAAATCGCGGTACAACGGCGAGATGTCGATTCCATCTATGCTTACGTCGATTCTGCTTACGAGTGTCTGGAAGACCGCTTCATACATGTTCAGCAGGTGAAGGATGCTTCCATCGCCAAGGAACAGAAGATCGTAGAGGTTCGGCATGAAAACGAACTGAACAGATGGATTCTGGGCTCCTTCATCGCCCTCCTCCTGTTTGGTGCAGGAGCCATCTATTATTATCGTCTCAAACGTAAAAAGCGTCTCATCGCTGAGCAGGAAATGCAAATGCAGTATCAGCAGGAACTGGCACATCAGAAGGCGCTCACCCAAACAGCCGTCCAGCAACAACTGGTGGAACGTCTTATTTCCCTTTCACAAACTAAAGAAAGCAAGAATCAGGCACAAAAGGCTGAAGCCGTATGGGAAGAACTGGAGCAGCTCATCAACGAGACTGACGACAATTTTGTGCAGAGACTACGTCAGGAGCATCCAGACTTCAAGGACAAGGACATCTACCTCTGTATGCTCGTCCGCCTGAAGGTGACCAATGCCACCATCGAGAGCATTTTCCGCATTGGCGAATCTGCTGTCAAGAAACGCAAATCCACGCTCAAGAAGACAGGCTTCCACATTGATGACCCCAACATCATGTTAGATCAGGTAGTGAGTGAAATCTAATCGATGACGATGACACCGATGACACCGATGACAGTGGGCTATTTTTGTCATCGTTGTCGAAAATACATCTATCATTATCTATCATTATCTATTATTATATGTATTATTGTATATATAATTATATATATTTAAATATTTAGATATTCAAATTACTACTACTCACACGCCCGAAAGAAAAATAAATACCCCCACTGTCATCACTGTCATCGTCATCGCTGTCATCGTTTTTGGGGACAAACGAGGAAGAACGCCGTTGTTTCAAGCTTTCCACGCCGTTGTTTCAAGCTTTCCACGCCGTTGTTTTGACAAAAGAACGCCGTTGTTTTGACAAAAGAATGCCGTTGTTTTTGGTTGCGTGGTTAGAGAAAATAACTTTTCTCTGATTAACGTCAGTTCCTTATAAGGAGTCGCTTTGCGAGAATCTTTAGCATTCCTTACTTTATCACTACATTTTTTTGAACACAAATCTTACTAATAAGAAATTGATGGGGATGACTATGGCAAATACAGGAAATGGTGCCAACGATTTTGAGACACCCAACCATAAGAACAAATTGAGGAATGCCACATGAAGTAAATATATAAATCCCAGTAGGACGTTGCAAAAGTACAAAACTTTTACAAACCCAACAACAAATCTCATAAAAAAGTTAGTTGGATCA
>CADCQH010000111.1 GCA_902803605.1 uncultured Bacteroidales bacterium
ATGTCGAGCATAAAGCAAGGATACCCGTACTCAGTAGCGATGGTGGTGGAATAGATGCGAAGTTCGGTGCTGGCATTGTCGCGTACAATGACTTCTTCACGCCAGTCGCCAAGAATATCGGCAGAAAGGCATGGATTTTGTTTGGTGCCATTGTTGAAAGAACAACCTTCAGCTCTGAAATCTTTCATTTTTTCTATTTTCTGGTTGGTCCAATTGTACTTGAGAACAGCATTACCATCGAGCAACTCGCGGAGTTTGTCGCCATCCCACCATACGGCGCTGTTCTGCGGAATGCGTGCATAAGGACTATGCAACTGACCTTTGACATCAAAGTATCCCATTTGGGAGGCTGACCACATTTCCAATCCGCGATTGGTGGGGTCGATGTCGGCAGCCATACCCCGACCCACATCGCTGGAGGATGGAATCTGGAAAATGATGCGTCCTGTTTTTGCATCGCGGAAAGTTGAACCATCTCGCTTGTTCTCATGCACGTCCCATATCTGAAGTTGTGTGCTGTCTGGATAAAATGCATATTGGTGAATGGCATCTCCGTGCCCCATACGGGTCGTGTAGAGCGGGGTACCATCATGGTCAACAGCCATAGCGCCATACGTTATTTCATCGCACCCGTCACCATCCACATCGGCTACACGAAGGTTGTGGTTGCCCTGCCCTGAATAGCCAGCGTGCTGTTGTGAGTCAAAGAGCCAGCGGAGAGTCAAGTCTGTGCCGTTCCAATCGTAAGCGGCAAGGTATGATTTGGTGTAGTAGCCTCTGCACATGACGGCCGATGGGTGTCTGCCATCAAGATAGGCTACAGCGGCGAGGAAACGGTCGCTACGGTTAGCGCGATCGTCACCCCATGAAGACACGTTGCCACGTGGTGGCTGGTAGTCAACAGTCTTCAACGCTTTGCCTGTTAATCCATCGAAGACAGTCAAGTATTCAGGGCCACTCAAGATGCGGCCGGTGAGATTGCTCTTACTTTTCCCTTTTGATAAGGTTCCCTTTTTCTCTACCCAATTCGCTTCTTGGTCGCCAATAATGTTGCCTAAGCCATCAACAGTACCATCTGCCGTCTTGATGATGAGCTCTGAACGTCCGTCTCCATCGAAATCATAGACAAGAAACGGAGTATAGTGAGCACCTGCCCTAATGTTAGGACCAAGATTGATGCGCCATAGAGGTTGAACGCTTTGGGATGAAGGCTGGGGCACATCCATGGGAACCTTGTAACAGTCAAGGATGACATGGCCTGTGTAACCATCATGACTATTGTCGTGTGCGTTCGAAGGTTCCCATTTGAGAATTATTTCATATTCTCCGTCTCCATCTACATCACCCACACTTGCATCGTTGGCTGAATAGGTGTAGCGTTGACCATCAGGTGTGACACCATTTTCAGGTTTGCACAAACGAATAGGAATGTAGTCTTTTCTGTCAGGTCTATAGGTTTGTGTATATATAAATTCACGCTCTCCGATAATCGCACTTAGGGTGATTTCGGTACTTGCCGTTGGTGCTATAGTTTTAAAGAAAGAAACTCCCCTTATGTTTTGTTCGTTCAACCGTTTACCATCATTGTAAATATTGAAAGGAACCTTTTCTTCACCCTCGAGCAATCGCCAAGAAACAATTAAACTGTCACCTTCACGAAGCAACACCATACCACGTCCCAGTTTCTCCTTCTGCACAAATGGGGCATAAGCTGGTTGTGCCCACGTCAAGTAAGTGGTGAATAATCCCAAGAGGGTTGCAATGATACATTTTTGCATCGTCTTTTGAATTATGAATCTATCAAATCAAACTATTCATCAGGACTATTCGATGCCAGTGTTGTCCTCAATTCGGTTGATACCACGTTTCACTACATCGATGAAATGCTTGTCTTCTCTATACTTTTCTGGTACTCCCTTGCGAAAATCGAGTGGGCTGATGGTAGTAAGGTTCTTGAACCACTTGCCAAAATAGCTTTGGTTAGGGAAATTCAACGCATCGGAAATCTCCCTAATATTCATATTGGTGTGGGATAACAAATTGCGTGCCTCGACCAAAAGAGCTGTGGCAATCCATTGAGTGGGAGTCTTTCCTGAACAACTCTTGATGATGCTGCTGAAATAGCGAGTGGTGAGGAATTGCTGATCAGCATAAAAGCGGACTTCATGCTGAGTGCGGTAATTGCGATAGAGCTGGGTGACAAACTTCTGCAACACTTCATCCCTTCGTGAAAAAGGAACATTGCTGGGAATAACATTCGTGTAGCATTGTAACACCTCCAACATAAGCGAATAACTGAGCAATTCACCTTGTTTGCGAGCTATCTCTGCGATGGGTTGATGGGAGCGATTTGTATGGTCTGCTTTTTCCACTTCAACTTTCTTAGCCACCTCCTTCAATAAAGCGATGTGCTGATTGAGAGTCATGAATTGTTGTTCGGAAACCACTTGAAATGGTTCCTGTTTGATGATGAACAGAGCATTGAAATTTGATACATTGTATAGCATTGGTTGGATGGTCTCAAGATTGGCTCCTATCAGAGTTCCCCTCAGATTGGTAGTGTGGTCGATGATCCGGAGCGTGCTATAAGAGAAATATACAATGATTGAGTTCTTGTGCATATGGTATTCAATGCCGTCGATAGACACCGTCACGCTGCCCGCCTTGCACAAAAACAATCCTGTTTTGGTCAGTTTCACACTGTCCTTTTCCGCATTGAGGATATTCACCTCGCCACCTTGCAATTCAAGAATGGTTACTCTTTCGTCTCTCATATGATTTTATCTGTTTACCTCGAACGTAATATTCAAATGTTGGACAAATTAACAACTTATTACTCAATTATGCAAATTTTTGATGATTTTTTTCTTTTCTAAAACGTACTTTTAGAACAAAAGAGCCTTTTTTTTCACTATAGCACTTTCAAAACAATGTCCTACCTTTGTACTCGAAAAACTAAAATTCAAAATGACATCAAAGATGAATAAAACGTATTATTGTATGTTTGCTATATATATGATTGCAGCAAGCATATCTTCTTGTAATCAGCAGAAGTCATCTTCAATAAAAGAGCCGATTGTTGATGTGATGACCGTGAAGGAATCTGGCGAAGTGGATGCTACCACCTTTACTGGTAAGACAAAGTCTGCATCAGAGGTGAATTTGGCATTCCGTGTTGCAGGTCAGATTGAACGCGTGTTGGTGAAAGAGGGAGATTTTGTGCATCAGGGACAAGTCGTGGCTGTGATGGATGCACGTGATTATCAAGTTCAGTTGGCTGCTACTCAAGCTGAATACGAACAGGTGAAAGCGGATGCAGAACGTGTGATGGCTCTCTATGCCGAGGGAAACACCACAGCCAGCAATAATGATAAGGCTCGTTACGGGTTGCAGCAAATAACACAGAAACTGGCTAATCATCGGAATCAATTGGCAGACACCCGACTGAAGAGTACGATTAGCGGATATGTGCAGACCAAATTTCACGAAAGTGGTGAAACCGTGTCAGCTGGTATGCCTGTGGTGAGTGTGTTTGGCAGCGGTGAAACTGAGGTGGAAATTAAGATTAGTGCCTCAGACTTTGCCCACATCGACAAGTTCACAAGTTTCAGCTGTCGGTTTGACGTAACAGGAGATGAAGCATTCCCGTTGAATGTATCACGTGTCAGTCAAGAGGCAAACACATCTCAACTTTATACAGTCCGTTTGAAATTCGCGACTCAGATAGACCACAAGAAGATTACTCCAGGCATGACTACCATGGTGTATGCTGAGGTGTCAAACAAAGAAGTTGCCGGTGTTATTAGTGTGCCCTCATCCGCTGTACTGAAAGAGAATGATAAGACACAAGTGTTTGTCTATGATTCGAAAGCAGGTATAGTAAAGGCCAGACCCGTTACTGTGACAAGCGTACATCGTGACGGCACGATGCTGGTGGATGATGGCTTGAAGTCTGGCGAGACTGTTGTTGTGTCAGGTGTTCATCACATTAAGGATGGACAAAAAGTGCGCTTGTTGGAGAAGCCTTCGACATCTAATGTGGGTGGACTACTCTAAAAGAAGCGCCTCAAAAGTCATAATCTCATAAAGTAAAAAAACAGACTATGAATATAAGTAAATGGGCATTAGACAATAGCAAACTCATCAATTTCTTGATAGTGATTCTAATGGTTGGTGGGATAGTGGCATATGGTTCTATGTCTAAACTGGAAGACCCTGCAATTAAAGTGAAGCAGGCTATGGTCATAACCACTTATCCTGGTGCTTCGGCACATCAAGTGGAATTGGAAGTGACTGATCCCTTGGAAAAGAGCATCCGTGAAATGACAACCATCAACAGCATCCAATCGTCAAGTTATGCTGATTTAAGCCTCATCACGGTTGAACTCCTGACAACAGTTCCTAACGCGGATGTGGAACAAGAATGGGATATGTTGCGCCGTAAGGTGGCTAATGTACAAAGCAAATTGCCAGCAGGTGCCACTTATTCGCAAATAAGGGACGACTTTGGTGACGTATATGGCATGTTTTATGCCTTAAAAGGTGACGGTCAGAGTGATAAAGTACTGAATGACTATGCAGAACTTATCAAACGTTCTGTCTCTGAGATAGAAGGTGTGAGCCGCGTGGAAATATACGGCAAGCGCAACCAATGCATCAACATTGAATTGAGTGAAGACAAGATGGCCAATTTGGGTGTAATGCCTATGGAAGTCATTCAGACCCTCAACAACCAAAATAAGACGAGTTATGCGGGTTATTATGACAATGGTGATCGTCGTATCCGTGTGACTGTAGATGATCAATTCAATAATGTGGATGACATCTCCAATATGCTCATCCAAGGACACGATGATGACCAATTGCGCATTAAGGATATAGCTACGGTGATTAAGACATATGAGGCTACCACACGTAACCAAATGATGTATGATGGGACGCAAGCCTTGGGCATCAGCATCGCTTGTTCCAGTGATTATGACATCCTGAAGGTCGGTGCCAGGGTGGAAGAGGTTGTGAAGAATATTGAACATCGTTTTCCTGCAGGCATCGAGTGCGAAAAGGTGTTCTTCCAGCCTGAGCGTGTAAGCAATGCCCTCAACACTTTCCTTATCAACTTGCTGGAATCTGTGGCAATCGTGGTACTTTTGTTGGTGTTTTTCATGGGGTGGAGAAGTGGTTATATCATTGGCTCCAGCCTTGTGGTCATTGTTTTCGGTTCTTTCTTGATTTTGAAGGGCTTTGATGGCACCTTGCAACGTGTGTCATTGGCTAGTTTCATTTTGGCAATGGGTATGCTTGTTGATAATGCTATCGTGATTGTGGATGGTATTTTGGTGGACATGAAACAAGGCAAGCCACGTGTGGAAGCTCTTACCTCCATAGGCCAGAAGACGGCCATGCCATTGTTAGGTGCCACACTCATAGCTATTTTGGCCTTTTTGCCCATTTTCATGAGCCCTGATACAGCTGGTGTATATGTGCGCGACCTCTTTATCGTCATTGCTGTCAGTCTGTTGCTCAGTTGGATTCTGGCATTGATACATGTGCCAGTCATGAGCCAACGTATGCTGAAACAGGTGTCGAAATCGAATGACGAGCAGGGTGATGAACTCTATAAAGGCAAATCATATGATGTGCTGGAGAACGTCCTGAAGTTCGGTATGAAGCATCGCAAGACAACCATTATGGGAGCCTTTGTATTGTTAGGGTTTAGTGCCTTTTGCTATAAGTTTGTGGATCAGGCTTTCTTCCCAGATATGGAATATGACCAACTCTATATGGAGTACAAATTACCTGAGGGTTATAATTCAACCGAAACAAAGCGTGACTTGGAAGAAATTCGCCAGCGGTTAATGAAGCATGATTATATTACCCATGTGACCACCTCCATAGGGGGTACGCCTTCGCGTTATAATTTGGTGCGTTCTATTGCCACCCCGTCGTTGGCATACGGGGAATTAATCATCGATTTCGAATCCCCCGCTGCCTTGGTGAAGCACATCAATGAATTACAGAAGGAAATCAGCGACTCATATCCTGATGCCTATGTTAAGTTCAAGCGGTATAACCTGATGTTCAAGAAATATCCCATTGAGGCCTGTTTCAGCGGTCCAGATCCAGCTGTTCTGCATCAATTGGTGGACTCCGCACGTGCCATCGTGGATGCATCAGATAAGGCTTGTCTTCCCACATCAGACTGGGAGCCTCAAGTTCCTGTGCTTAATATCGACTATGATCAGGCTTCGGCGCGCACCAGCGGATTGACACGTAGCGATGTTGCGCTTTCATTGATGGCATATACGGGTGGTGTGCCCATCGGCACCTTTTACGATGGTATCAATCCAGAAAACATCTACGTAAAATGTACAGACGCAGAGGGGAACAATGTTGAAAATTTGGAGAATGCCCGTGTGTTTGGACTCATTCCTAATGTGAGTCAGTTCTTGAATCGCTCCACGATGCAGAAACTGATGACAGGAACGGTGACTCGTGAAGAGGTCATTGAGAATCTCATTCAGACCACACCGCTCAAACAAGTTTCTCATGGACTTGACATCAAGTGGGAAGAACCTGTCGTGGTGCGAAGCAATGGGCAACGTACTCAACGTTTGCAATGTTCGCCTTGTCCTGGCGTGGGTACGGAAGCGGCACGTCAAGCTATCGCTAAGGAAATCGAGAAGATACAATTGCCAGAAGGCTATTCTCTGACTTGGGAAGGAGAAAAGAAAGCATCCGACCAGTCGATGAAGTATCTTTTCAATGGCTTTCCTATTTGCATTGTTATTATGCTCCTCATCTTGATTATGCTCTTCAAGGATTACAAAAAGCCTGCCATCATTTTCTGTTGCATTCCGTTGGTTATCACTGGTGTAATTCCTGTGGTAATGCTGACAGGAAAGCCTTTCGGTTTTGTGGCTATCGTTGGTGTATTGGGATTGATTGGTATGATGATTAAAAATGGTATTGTATTAATGGACGAAATCACATTGGAAATTTCGCAGGGCATCGAACCTCGTGTTGCACTCATCCAAAGCTCCAAGTCCCGTCTCCGCCCTGTGATGATGGCAAGTCTCACTACTATATTGGGTATGATTCCACTTGTCCCAGATTCCATGTTTGGTTCATTGGCTGTAACTATAATGGGTGGACTCTTTATGGGCACACTTATAACCCTCATCTTCATCCCGGTTCTGTATGCCATATTCTTCAAAGTAAAATGATTCATATAATGAAAAAAATACTCATATCCGTCATTGCATTAGCGTTTAACGTTTTTCCTATTAATTCCATTGCTCAAACGCTTACCTTGGATGATTGTATCAGCAAAGCGCTTGAACACAATAAGTCCCTTTCGTCCGCTAAACTTAAGTTGGATCAGACGAACTTTGACATGAAGTCCTACAAAGCTAACTTCTATCCGCAAATCAATTTGCTGGCATTGGACTTTTATACGACAGCGAAGGGTTCATTTACACTCGAAGGCGGTCATCTTCCTATATATAATTATGTGGATGGAGCAGGCTTTGTTCCCAATGTGACTCAAAATGCGGATGGCAGCTACACGCTCAATCAGTATGCAGATTTTCCATCGAAAAATATTGATTGGAAACTCAAGAACGTCTTTACTGCTGGCATCTCTTTGATAGAACCCATCTATTCTGGCGGAAAAATTTCCACAGCCTATGAAATGTCCAAGTTAGGTGTCAACATGGCTCATGAGAACATACGTCTGACAGAATCGGAAGTTATAGTGAACACACATGAGGCTTATTATCTGGCGGTGAAAGCGAAAGAGATGGGTGAGGTGGCACGTTCCTATAAGACGTTGCTTGATGAGTTGAAGAAAAATGTGGAGGGGGCTTTCCGTCACGGAATGAGCACTCGCAACGACATTATGAAGGTGCAGGTGAAGCAGAATGAAGCAGAATTGGCAATTCAGAAAGCTGATAACAATTATCAATTGGCGTTGATGAAATTGTGCCATATCATCGGACTACCATTGACCAGCGAAATTGGGGTGGTGAAGCCTGATATTCCCAACGCATCTACTTTGCCTATTGAGATGGGGCAACGTCCAGAACATGTCATCCTTGACAACAAGACAGAATTGGCTCGTCAGAATGTGAAACTGACGAAAAGCGATTATCTGCCTAATGTGGCAGTCGGAGCCACTTACCATTACGCCAATGGTGGAGAATTGGCAGGCAAGAAAATGTTGGATAATGGTTCTGCTTCAGTTGGCGTGGTCGTGAAGATGCCTCTCGATATTTTTGGAGGAGCAACCAACAAAGTTCGTTCTGCTAAGGCTGCTTATCAGATTGCCCAATTTGAGCAGCAAGATCTTGATGAACAATTGCAACTTGAATGGGCGCAATGCAGGAATCTCTATGACGAGGCGCAGACAGAATTGCATCTCAGTCAAGTGGCATTGGAGCAAGCCGCAGAAAATATGCGTCTCTCTAAACAGCAGTATGAGGTGGGATTTGAGTCTTTGGCCGATTACTTGGAGACCCAGTCCCATTGGCAGCAATGTAATGCTAGCCTTGTCAATGCTCGTTGTCAGGTTCAGTTGGCGTATGTTCGATTGCTGAAAGCATCAGGAAAACTGAAATGAGGGGCGGACAATAGTATATTGTATCTATATTGAGAAAAAAATAAGAAAAGATGATGTTGTTTCATCTTTTTTTATTTATATTTGCAACCGCAACGTAAACATCTAATTCATTTGATATTATGGGACAATTTTATTATCTTACTCCTCAGAATGAACAAAGAGGACCTGTGGATGCCAGTCAGTTGTCAGCTTATGGCGTGAATGCCAATACAATGGTATGGACACAGGGAATGCCTCAATGGGCACCCGCTGGTCAAGTGCCTGAATTGAAATCATTTTTTCCTGCAGCGCCACCATCCCCGTCATATGCGATGCCTCAGCAAGCACCTCAGTCTATGGCTTATGCTCAGACCAATGTGCCAGGAACCAATCAACCGACCATGCCGAAACCTGGCAACAATATGGTGCTGGCTGTACTGACAACCGTTCTTTGCTGTTTGCCTTTGGGTGTTGTTTCCATCATTTATGCATCGAAGGTAGATAATCTCTACAATGCTGGCGATTATGCCGGTGCTGTTTCAGCGGCTAAGAGTGCGCGCACTTGGGCTCTTGTCGGTTTAATAGGTGGCATTGTTTTCTTTATTATTTATTTACTCATCTACGGAGGCGCAGCAATTGCTTCCATGAACTAAACGGTGCATTTAGCTAAGCCCAATAACGCCACCGTTTGGCTTCTATTGATATTTATGATGGTGGTCGGAGGTGTGGTCATCTACACACTCTTCGACCCCATTCAATATGCATGGATGCCGAAATGTCCATTCCGTCTGCTTACAGGTTGGAATTGTCCTGCTTGTGGCATACAGCGTGCGGCTCATGCTTTGTTACATGGACACTTTGCAGAAGCCTTTTCCTACAATTATTTCTTTGTCATCAGCATTCCTTACCTGCTTGTTTTGTTGGTGGCTGAAGTTTTGAAGAGGACACACAAGGGGGAAAACTTTGTTCGGGCAAGTGAACACCCATACCTTGCCCGTATTTATATTATTCTGTTTTTTGTTTGGGGTGTACTTCGTAATGTTTTTCACATCTAAGCGACATTTTGCTCAGATGTCCTATCATATATGATTTACTGGATGATGCGATGTTTTAATCTTCGTATAGGTTGATTAGTTCATCGTCGTCCTCATGAGTGACAGGGGCAATGAATTGGGGATTAGGCCGTATGCTTTCGAAAACGTGTTGAAAAATGATTTGCCCTTCAGGTAGGGCTGTGGCTACAGCAATAACTTGAATACCGCAGAGGTAGCCATTCATGGGTTTGGAACCATCGAACACATAGGTGCTGTCATTGTCCTTCCAATTCATGAAGTAGAGACTGTCTGTTTTTTGGATACTGGCCGGATTGTAGATGGTGGCCTCATGCTCCTTGTATAAGAATTCGTAAAAGGCGTTGAAGTAGCGTTCAGGGATGAGTGTATGCTCACCGATTTCACATCTGATGGAAATGGTGTGGTCGGCATTCTGGAATTTGATGAATACGGGGTTGGATTCGTCCAATTCCCATGTATCAGGCACATCAAGGAGGTAAGGAAGACGCCCGTTCTCGTATGTCTTATACGTGATTTCCTGATTGCAAGACGTGAATGTTTGGAGAGCAAAAAGAGTGATGAGGAGTATTGTAAGAGTGGATCTGCTGTTCATTTTCTGTGAGTGTTATGAGTATTTTCGTGGATATCGGAAAAGAATAGCCAACAGGAGGGCTACACCAATGAACATGGGGTAGTAGAGATATGGAATGATGGCAATAGGGTTTACCTCTGACAGTCCGGCAGCAATTAAGACTTGTGCGCCATAAGGAAGCAGCCCTTGTGTAAAGCAGGAAGCTGTATCAAGAATGGACGCCGATTTGCGTGGGTCAATCTTGAATCGCTTTGCAATGTCTTTGGCTATAGGGCCAATTGTGATGATGGCAACAGTGTTGTTGGCTGTGCAGATGTTCACTAAGCAAGTGAGGGCAGCAATACTCATTTCTCCACCTCTCTTACTTTGGAGGTTGCGGGTCAGCGTCTTGATGATAAGGTCAATGCCGCCATTGTGTCGGATAATTTCGAGCATGCCGCCAGCCAAGATGGTGACAATAATGAGTTCAGACATTCCCATCATGCCCTCGTTCATCGCTGCAAACCATCCGAAAACATTGTAAGTGCCAATCAGCATACCGATGATACCTGTGAGAAGGATGCCTATGCCCAAAGTCAGAAGAACATTCACACCGCAAATGGCGAGGATAACCACAGCGATATAGGGGAGAACGAGCCAGAAGTTCACGTCGCCCACTTCGGCTGGTGTGCTGATGCTTTTTCCTATGATGATATAAATGACGAGCATAAGCAATGCCACAGGTGCTACAATGCGGATGTTCACGCGGAATTTGTCCCTCATGCTGCATCCTTGCGTCTGGGTTGCCACGATGGTTGTGTCGCTAATGAATGAGAGGTTGTCGCCAAAGTAAGTTCCACCCACTACGAGTCCCACCATCAATGGCACGCTGATGCCCGACCGCATAGCGATGCCAACAGCCAGAGGGGTCAGCGCAGCGATGGTGCCGCAGCTGGTGCCAATGCTTAGAGAAATGAAGCATGATGCCAAGAAGATTCCAGGCAGAATGGCCTGTTCGGGCAGGTATTTCAAGGCGAGGTTCACCGTGGCATCTACTGCTCCCATCGTCTTGGCTGATGCAGCAAAGGCTCCAGCCAAAATGAAGATAGCTAACATGAGCACCATTGTCGAGTTGCCCGCTCCCTTGGCAAAGATGCCGATGCGTTCATTCATCGTTCCCTTTACGGTCAGCAAGGCATAGATGGCACTGATGAGGAATGCCACAGCGATGGGCACCTTATAGAAATCTTGTGCTATGATGCTCGTTGCAAGATAAAGGATGAGGAATACGATGAGAGGGCTGAGGGCTTTCATGACAATATTACGCCATTTTCATTCTAACACACCATATTATTATAATGTCACACCATTCTTAAAGATGGCGATTTCCTGATAGTTCTTCTTCTCGTTCCAAGTCAGTTCTCCGCTGGCAACGCTGATGATGGTCTGCATGAAGCGCTTAAAGACTTCCTCCATCGATTCACCTTCTACAATCGTGCCGGCATTGAAATCAATCCACGTGGGTTTGTTTTTGGCGAGGGAACTGTTGGTGCTCACTTTGAGGGTGGGGACGAAGGTGCCGAATGGCGTTCCGCGTCCCGTGGTGAAGAGCACGATGTGGCATCCTGACGAGGCCAGGGCTGTAGAAGCCACGAGGTCATTGCCAGGTGCTGACAGGAGATTGAGTCCTTTCTTGGAGAGACGTTCACCATAGGGGAGCACTCCTTTCACAGCACTCTTTCCACATTTCTGTGTACAGCCCAAGGCCTTTTCCTCAAGCGTGGAGATGCCGCCTTGTTTATTGCCGGGCGATGGATTCTCGCCCACGGGTTCGCCATGAGAAAGGAAGTATTGTTTGAAATCGTTGACCAGTTTGACGGTCTGCTGAAAGAGTTCCGTAGTCTCGCAACGGTTCATCAGAATGGTTTCTGCGCCAAACATCTCTGGCACTTCTGTCAGGACTGTCGTGCCGCCTTGGCTGACGATGAAGTCGCTGAACACTCCTAAAAGGGGATTGGCTGTGATGCCGGAGAAACCATCGGAACCTCCACATTTGAGACCCACGCGGAGTTCGGAGAGTGGAATGGATGTCCGTTTGTCTTTGGTGGCAATGGCGTAGAGTTCACGTAGTATCTTCATGCCTTCCTCCACTTCGTCGCCCTCAACTTTCTGGGTCACCATGAAGCGGATACGCTCCTTGTCGTAGTCGCCCAGGAGCTGCTCGAATTGGTCGGGCTGATTGTTTTCGCATCCAAGACCTACCACCAGTACGGCGCCTGCATTGGGATGGAGCACGAGGTCGCGCAGCACTTTGCGGGTGTTTTCGTGGTCTTCTGACAATTGGGAACAGCCGTAGTTGTGGGGATAGGCGACGATGCGCAGACGTTCGGCATCGGGGGAAAGCATTTGGTAGAGTGGGGAGGCGGGATTATGGAGTTCGTGAGTGAGTTGCTGTGCCAACTGGTTGACAATCCCGTTCACGCAGCCAACTGTCGGCACAATCCACACTTCGTTGCGGATACCTACATCACCGTTCTTGCGCCGATAGCCCTGGAAGGTGAGTTGCTCCTTAGGAAACCACTCCTCATAGGATGGATTCGTCAGTTCCTCCTTGCTGACAGGATGGTATTCATAGTCGAGCAAACCCGAAAGGTTTGTCTTGATATGGTCGTGACAGATCCAGTCGCCCTGCTTGTGGCTTTCCTTCAGATGTCCGATGGGATAGCCGTATTTGATGACATTCTCCCCTTCGACGAGGTCGGAGAGGAGAATCTTGTGGCCAGCGGGAACATCGTTGTTCAGTGTGATACGCTGTCCTTCTATGTCAATGGTTTCACCTGCCTTGAGAGCCTCAATGGCGACAGCCACGTTGTCGGCAGGGTTGATTCTGATTGTTTTCATTCTTGATGCGTTGTCGTCATCTCTATAGTTGGGAGTTTGCTTCATTCATGCCATCTACTTCAATGCGGCCTTCACCAGCGTCGTTGCCTGATCGTAGGCCTTTTCCCAATCGGTGTCGAGGCAGAAGGGGGTGAGGGTCCTCTTGTCGTCCACATAGGCATTGGCGCGTTCCTTGTCGGTATCCTTGAACATCGGATTGTACTTGCTGGCGTCTGTATAGATCTTGAGGACCTCAATGCGCTTGGCGGGAGAGATGGCGCGCGCCTTCTCCAGGTTCACCTGAAAGTCGGTCACGAACGAGGACATGTTCACGGCTTGGCTGTCGTAGAAGTAGGTGTCCTTCTTCAGTCCGCGCTTCTGCACCATCATGGACAGATAGTTCAGGGCGGTCACCTTAAACTGGTTGATTTGGATTTCCTCGTCAGAAGCAGCAGGATTGTTCACCACTTTCGTTGCGTTGTCGCGCACGGTCTTGAAGAGGTCTTGGGCTTGGATGCTTGCCACCGATGCTGTCAGCACAAGCAGGGAGAGAATGATTCTTTTCATATTTTATTAATAATGTGATTTTATCTAATTGTCATCTGTGATACTTTATCAATAAGATGATGCAAAGTTACTCTTTTATTATTTATCAGCACGAAGGAAACACATACAAATGCTTCTTTATTAAAGTAGTTTAACATTTATTGCTTTGCGAACTCGCTGATTTCATAATTGTTAGCCACGGCAAGGCGGGCACAGTTCTGCAACAGTCGCCGATTTGCATCCGTCACCTGGCCGATGTCCGTGCTCTTGCCATAGATGGAGTTGTCGTCGCGGATGCTGCGATTCATACAGGGCGCGATGATGCTCTCGAAGAATGTGCAGGCCAGCAGGTAGCGCCCGGCATAGAAGTTGATGTGCGTGCCGTCGCGGGTCAGTTCGTTGTCCACCTTCAGTGCCTCCACCTCACGGGCATTCTGAACGGCCGTACCACAGGGAATCACTACGTCGATGCCCGATACTGCCTTCATCTTCCTCACAGCCGTGCAGATGCTCTTCCACATGTTCTTCTGAGTCTTGTATTTCGTCAGGTTCTTGTTGTTCGAGGCATATGCCCAGGTCTCGTTGAAGGCAAAGGTCGTGCGTGCCGACAGTTTGGTGATGTTATAGGCTTGAATCAGTTTCGACAGATAGGGCTCGTAGGTGCTGTGGTCGCCCGATTCGAGCGAATACTGCTGCCATACCACCACGTCGTATGGTACACGCTGCATGGCATCGCCGATGCTCGTGGCCTTCTCCAGCTGCTGTTCTCCCTGATAGTTGTAGCGGTACAGTTCATACACCTTCTCGCCGCTCTTGAAATATTCGTAGTGCTGTCTCATGGAGCATCCGCCTCTGTAGAGAACATATACGTTGACGTTTGTGATGCCCAGCGAGCTCAGGATGGATGGCAAGGCCGCGCTTGTGTCGATGGAGAATGAGTTGCCCACGAAGAGCACATCAAGTTTCTGGGGCATGTAGGGCAGGGGAGGGTTGTTGAAGTATCCCACCGTCTGTTGCATTGCCGCGATTTCCTTCTGAGCCTGATTGTCCGCCGTTGTCTTCTCCTTGAAAACGGCCTTGTCGGTCGTCGGTTTTGCAGCGGTGGTGTTCTTCGTCGCAGCGGGTTTCGTGGTTGTCGCCTTTGCCACAGGCTTAGTATTAGTCTGAGTCTTTACCGTATTCTTCGCCGGCGTCGTCTTGCTCGTCTGCGCCAAGCCCTGCAAGCTGAGCACGGCCAGCATTCCTATCCAAATCAATCTTTTCATGTTCTTTCTGTTTTTAGTTCAGTAGCAAATAAATGCATGCCACATCCATGCCCCCTTATCCATGTGCCA
This sequence comes from uncultured Bacteroidales bacterium, assembly GCA_902803605.1. GTDB lineage: Bacteria > Bacteroidota > Bacteroidia > Bacteroidales > Bacteroidaceae > Minthosoma. The sequence continues at coordinate 14,980 of CADCQH010000111.1, forward strand.
TGAATTTTTGCGGTGCAAAGGTAGCACAAACCACGGAAACAACCAAACAAATCCAGGATTTTCAATTCCAGTCTTTCGTCCAAAGGGAAGAATGTATCGAGAAAAAGTGGATTTGAGAATGAAACTCTGCAATCTTTCCTGCGAAAGACAAAAAAAGTCCCAATCATTCGGCCGTTTCCGAATTTCTCACTACCTTTGAAGCCTAAATCGGAAAGTTATGAATACAAAACTACTGAATGTACAAGTGCAAGGGCATTTATGTCCTGTGAAGAAGATGCTGGTGATGGCCGCTCTCTTTTGCTGCGCCATGTATGTGTCGGCACAGGTGGAAAGGAATCAGGTCTATAACATCTTCCTGGGTGAGGTGCGATACTCCAACCCTAACGAGAGATTGTCCTCGACCGATGCGTTCGGTCAGATCATGAGGGCGGCTGCGACGGGAAGGGCCAAGGTGCAGGCTCCCGAATATCAGGAGGTGGTGAAGACCGCCGTGGTGAACGGACTCTCCCGGGCATATCGCTATCGGCTCAGCGAGCGTCAGGCTCAGTTTGGCGATGAATCGGAAGCGGGCAATCTCGTGGCAGATGTCAACATCACCAACATTGCCGCATCGTCGGAAACCACTTCCTACAAGGACAAGAATGGCAAGACACACATCTCCACCAAGTACACGGGTGAGGTGGACGTGACCATCACCCTGACCGACGTGGGGACGGGCGACGTGGTGGGCACTCCCTCCTTCTCGGCGACGGGCCACAGCTCTTCAGCAACGCCCAGTCAGGAGGAGGCCTTCAGGAGCGGCATGGGCTTGTTCGTCAACCGCATCACCAACTGGCTCAACCAGATTCTTCCGCTGCAGGCCAACATCATCGAGGGCAATGCCGTGAAGAAGGAAAAGCAGAAGACCGTCTATATCGACCTCGGCACTCGCGAGGGAGCAGTTGCCGGCATCCACTTCGGAGTCTATGTCGTCAAGACCGTTGCAGGACGCGAGGCGAAACTGCAAATCGGCAAGCTGAAGATTGAGTCCGTGCAGGGCGAGGACATCAGCCTCTGCAAGGTGCAGAGCGGTGGCAAGGACATCAAGAAGGCGCTCGAAGCAGGTGAAACACTCCTGGTCATTTCCCAATAAGAGCGACATTTATAAAAGAGCGTGTAA
>CADCQH010000112.1 GCA_902803605.1 uncultured Bacteroidales bacterium
CCCGTGGCACAGATATACATGGGCACACTGACACAAAGCACCAGAAGCATGCTCAGGAAAGTGTTGTCCTTGAAGATTTCAAAGAAAGAGTCTGGGACGAGGACGGTGATGAGACCAGCCACGATGAGGCCGATGACAAGCCACTTGCCGATGTCTTCCATCATCTCGATGAAGCCAAACTTGAGGGCTTCGACACATCGGTCAGCAAAAGAGAGATGGGGCTGTTCGGAGTATGCACGGGAGGTCTCCTCCTTCAGATTTTTCTCATCCTGCTCATCATCCTTGTTCCCTACCGTGACGAATGTTCCTCCAATCATGGCTGTGAACAACGCTGCAATAGGACGTACCACAGCAAACGGAAGTCCCATGAGCGAATAAGTGGCGAAGATGCTATCGACACCGGTCTGGGGGGTGGCTATCAAGAATGACACGACGGCTCCCTTGCTGGCGCCTTCACGCCGAAGGGACATGGCTGTTGGGATGACGCCACATGAGCACAAGGGTAATGGAACACCAAAAATAGCGGCATTGACTACTGAACGAAAGGAGTTGCCACTGAGATATTTCGTGTACCACCCGTCAGGAATGAAGGCATGCATGATGCCTGCCAGGAGGAATCCCAAGAGCAGGTAAGGCGACATCTCATTGACGATGCCAAGTACGGCCTGCAATACATTTAATAGGCTTTCCATGTTGAGGGTTTCTTTGAATTTGGGTACAAAGATACGGATTTTTGTCGGCATTTGTACTGCTATGCTTGTACATATCCCCAAAAGTAGGTACCTTTGTCGGACAATAAGACGCATGCCGCATCTTCTGTTTTACATTTATGAGATTTTTTCTACTTACATTATACATATATATAGGCAGCACCATGTGCGCTTTCTGTCAGACGGATTCGCAGGAGGAGAAAAGAATGGCTTGGGAGGATTTCGTTACCGTCATGATGGAGGAGATGGATGAGGAGGATGGTTTGGACGAGGTGATGCTGGAACGTCTGGAGGAGTTGTACGGGAATCCGATGGACATTAATGAGGCTGGGAAGGAAGACCTTGAGATGCTGCCATTTCTGAGTCAGGAGCAGGTGGAAGGGATATTGAGATACAGAGAGAGGAATGGCAGGATGGAGAGTCTGGGAGAACTGATGATGGTAGAGGGATTGGGGCTGAAGGAACGGGAGATGCTGAAGGCGTTTGTGGAGGTGAGGAGGTCTCGATATGACCATGACATGCAGGACCTGACGGTGGGGAAGATGCTGAAATATGGCAGGAACGAGGTGGTGTGGCGAACGGATGTGCCGTTCTATACAAAGGAAGGATATAAACTGACGGACGAGAAGGGCGTCAGGAAGACGGGGAACAAGGTCTATCGTGGCGACAGGTTTCATCACTCGTTTCGATATGGATTTTCAGGGATGAGGCATTTGCTGGCAGGGGTGCAGGTGGAAAAGGATGCTGGTGAAAGTGGGGTGGATTATGTGTCGGGGTATGTGATGCTGAAGGATGTGGGGTGCGTGAAGCGTGCTGTATTGGGAAACTATCGGGTGAGTTTTGGCAAGGGGTTGGTAATGAATAGCGGAATGAAGTTTGGGAAGATGATGATGTTGAGCACGGTGGACAGAATGGATGCAGGCATCACGCAACATTCGTCAATGAACGAATCGGGATATTTCACTGGTGGGGCTGCGACGATTCGACTGGGCGATTGGCAGGTGTCGGCGTTTGGGTCGTACAGGAAGGCAGATGGGACGTACAATCGTGACTCGACGGGTATGTCATCGCTGAAGACAGACGGGCTTCACCGAACACAACTGGAGTGGAGCAAGAGGGGAAATGTAGGGGTGAGCAACTTCGGAGGGAACGTACATTGGGAATACAAACGGTTGAGGTTGTCAGTCACAACAATGTGGACGCATCTGGATGTGCCATTGATGCCCAAATATGACACGAAAGCAAGTGCCTACCGAGTTTACAACGCCAGCGGACGACGTTTCATGGTGGGGGGTATGGCGTATGCTTATGGATACAGAACGCTTACTTTCAGTGGAGAGACGGCATTCAGCAACACGGAGAAACAGAACGGGATGGCGACACTCAATACCCTGCGGTGGCGCGTGAACAGTGACAATGTGCTCACCGTGATTGGCCGATATTATGGAGCCAAGTTCGTCAGTCTCTACGGCAAGGCGTTTGGCGAAAATTCGATGGTGCAGAATGAGGAGGGAGTCTTCGTGGGGTGGACATCGAAATCGGTCAAGAACCTGGAACTGGAGGCATACGTGGATGCCATGTACTTCCCGTGGCTGAAGCAGGGAATATCTGCCAGTTCCTATGGTTGGGAGGGTATGCTGCAAGCGCTCTATTCTCGCGGACGGAAGTGGAGTCTCCTGGCACGCTACCGATTGAAGTCGAAACAGAAGGACTTCACCGTTGACAGGGGAAAGAAGAGTTTCAAGGTGCTGGAATATGACTCGCACCACACGGTCAAGCTGCAACTGAACTATACACTGTCACCATGCCTGAACCTACGGACATCGGCCACGGGGTCTTATATCAGTTTCGGAACAGGACCTGCGGAGAGGGGCTTTGCCGTGGGCGAAGACATCCGTTGGAAGAGTTCCAAGAGCAAAATGCGATTCGTTGTAAGCGTTACCTATTTCGACACGGACAGCTACAATGCCCGCGTCTATTTCTCCGAACCGTCACTCCCATACACGTTCAGTTCTTCAGCCTATAGCGACCATGGCATCCGAACCATACTGCTTGCATCTGTCCCTATAGCAAGAACGTCACTCTTCATCAACGGAAAATTCACCATGACAAAGTACTTCGGCCGCGACTCCATCGGCAGCGGATTGGAGACGATCCATGCCAATCACAAGGAAGATTTGCTGATACAAATACGGTGGATCATATAACGGAAAACGTCCATACGTATCATCAAAAACAGTCATACGTATGATTGAAACGATTCATGCGCATGATTAAATCGGGGCATACAAATGATGGCGTTTGATGTAGGTGAGCACCTTCCTGTCCACCCATTTTGTCAAGGGCATCCCATCAGCGATGGAGGTTCTGATCTGGGTGGAGGATATGTCGAAAAGGGGCGTGTCAACCACATGGACTGATGCAGGCAATGAGGTCTCTTCGATTTCACATCCAGGACGGCGATAAATCAGCACACGATACTTCTCAATGATTTCATCCGCACGGTACCATCGGGGAAACTGCTCCCAGTTGTCCGCACCAATGACGAGGGTGAACTCATGCTCGGGATAAGCCTTGTGCAGCTCGTCCAAAGTGGTGACGGTGTATGACGGCACAGGAAGATGACGCTCAAAGTCCGACACCTTGACACCCTCAATCCCTTCCGTAGCCAACTGTGCCATCCGTAAGCGGTGACCATACTCGGCGATGTCACTCACTTCCCCACTCTTCAGGGGATTCAATGGTGAGACAAGCAGCCACAGTTCATCCACCAGTCCTTGCTGCACGATGGATGCCGCCAACTCGGTGTGCCCCTTGTGGATGGGATTGAAACTGCCTCCGTAAATGCCAATTCTCATGTGTCAGGATATGAAAAAAGATGATTTGTCGTTTCCGTTCGATGTTGCAAAGATAATTAAAAAACGTGATTGATATTCTTGTTGCCCCTAAAAAACTTGCATGAGCGGAACAAAAAGAGGGAGAATCATTGACAATTATCGTTTTTTCCGTATCTTTGTTGTCCGAACAACAACCAAGAGAATCCATGAGTTTATTTTCAGACTACTTTATAGAAAACGGCAAGGGGACGTTGCATGAGATACATTCCTGTCCTGAACTGATTGAGTGCATCCGGCGGGTGGGATTCCTGCCACTGCTGGAAAGCGGCATACGAAGTTATAGTGCCGAAGCACTGATGGCCGAGGAATGCCGCTACACGGTCTTCCCCGACGGAAGCTGGGAGTGGCCGCTTTGGCAATGGAAGGGTTCCGTCATCAAGGAGGGCGGCTGCGTCTATGGAAAGTTTTTTGCAGGCAAGGCTGGCTTCATCAGCCGCAAATGGTGGCCCGACTTCATCAACTGGCGGCGCAGTCAGGTTCCTGCACCTGAAGAGGGGACGATTGAAGATGCCATTCTCGCCACCCTGCGCGAACAAGGCAGTTTCATCACCCGTGAACTCCGTGCTGCCTGTGGCTTCACAGGAAAGAACATGCGCAGCAAGTTCGACGGCTACATTACACGCCTCCAGATGGCATGCCGCATCGTCACTGAAGACTTTGTCTACCCCGTTGACAAGCATGGACGCGAGTATGGCTTCGGGTGGGCACTTCTCACCACACCTGAAGAACTGCTCGGAATCGAAGCCTGCGAGTGCCCCCATACCCCCGAAGAGTCCTACCGACTCATGTTCAACCACCTGCACCAACTGCTGCCCCAAGCGACAGAGAAACAAATACAGAAACTACTGAAATAAAAGATGACGACAGCCAAAGACATTATAGAATATATGGAATCGCTGTACGACGAGGAGCAGCGACGGGTGTTGATGGGCTTTTTCAAGACGGGAAAAGGTGAATATGGTGAAGGCGACGAGTTCCTGGGCATCAAGGTGCCACAGACACGCGAGGTGGTGAAGGCGGCAAAAGACACGCCGCTCAACGAGATTTCCACGCTGCTGATGAACCGTTGGCACGAGGTGAGGCTCTGCGGATGGTTGTTGCTCGTCAATCAATTTGAACGCCTGGCAACGAAACGCCTCATCAACAACCCTGATGCCATCCGTCAGCGAGACGAAATCGTGACGCTCTATCTACAGTATGCCGAACACGCCAACAACTGGGATCTGGTGGACATGTCCGCCCCGAAAGTCATCGGGCATTGGCTGCTGCTTCCCACCTGCTTAGGTGGCAAAGCGACAGGACTGCATCAGGAATACAAGCTGCAGGTGCTCGACACGCTTGCCCACAGCACTTGTCTATGGAAACAGCGCATCAGCATGGTCTGCACATGGAAGACTTCTCAGCAAGGCGACCCATCATGGTGCCTCCGCTATGCCGAGATGCACCTCCACCACCCCCACGACCTCATGCACAAGGCAGTCGGATGGATGCTCCGCGAGATGGGCAAGCGCATCAGCATGGACCTACTCCGAGACTTTCTGGAACAACATGCTCACGAAATGCCCCGAACGGCTCTACGCTATGCCATCGAAAAGATGACGGAAGGGGAACGGATAATGTGGATGAGGAAGTGAAAATTCACTTTCCCATCCACATTCTTAATTCTTAATTCTTAATTAAAATCCGTACCGTTGGCTATCGCCGAAGGTACTCACGCTCGGAAAAACACAAATTAATTTGGTTTTTCTCTCGCTTAATCGTACCTTTGCACAA
>CADCQH010000113.1 GCA_902803605.1 uncultured Bacteroidales bacterium
CCCTCAGGCATTCCAAAGGTGAAGGCACGAGGTTTTTCTTCCGTTATGAGCACGATGTTGAACTTGCGTTGTTTCAGCATCCCTTTGAAGGAACCTTGGCGTCGTCCGATGATGACGCTTCTGGAAGCATCGTTGTAACGGATGTCGATGGTGCTGAAAAGACCACGCTCATAGTTGTAGTTCGTGCCCTCATCCTCATAAAGTTCGAAGTGGCCGTCACATCCCGCATAGATATATAAATGTATTAACTCGGCAGGCTTTTCATCACTCCACTCCATATCGGGGCCAATGGGCAGAATAGCGCCTTCTGGCACAAAGACAGGAATACGGTCATAGGGTGCATCAACCACAAGCATGCGGTTCGAAGTGTCTGAATTGTTTCCACGAGCAATGACTTTTCTACCTGAATAGAAGTCATACCAACCACGCTGCTGGGGAAAATAGACGCTACGGCTCCGCGCTTTGTAGGTACTGATCGGGCAAGCCATCAGAGAGGGGCCGAACATCCATTGATCTTTCACGTCATAGACCTGAAAATCACCATTGAAGTCCATCACAAGAGCACGCATCATTGTGTAGTCATGCAAGTGAACCCAACCTGCCATTGAATAAAGATAAGGCATCATAAGATAGCGCAGACGATGGTGCCGTACTATACTTTCGTAGGCGGGATGCCCCTTGGGTGCTATATTCCATGCTTCACGCAATGGCCATTGACCATGTGCCCGATAGATAGGCGTAAAACAGCCGAATTGGTCCCATCGAGTCTGCAATTCACGCCATTCCTTCAAATCCTCATTCTCTTGTCCCGTCTGATCAAAGAGTTGCTGAGCCCTCACATAGCGGTTCTCTACACAGAACCCACCTGTGTCCATGCCCCAGAAAGGAAGTCCGGAGAGACAATAGTTCATGCCAGCTGTCATTTGTGCTCGCATATCCTCCCAACGCGTGCCGATATCGCCGCTCCAAGTTGCTGTTGAATAACGTTGTTCACCAGCAAAACCGCTACGTGTGAGAAGGAACACACGGGGCTCTCCATTTTGTGTACCTTTTTTCATCGACGATTTCTTCCATGTCTCACGTTGTCCGTTGTAGATGGCATCCGCATTCACGATACTGTAGGCATTGAAGTATTCGGTTGAAGTTCCGAGAGCCGTCGAACCGCACAAAGCCTTACGATACCACATAGGTGTACAATCTCTCACATTGGGTTCTGAAGCATCCATCCACCATGCGTCAATCATAGAGTTTAGGGTTGATGGCTTAGAGTTCTTGGAGAGACCCGTGTACAGATTCTCGTCCATCTGCCGCCAGAACATTTTCCGTGCTCCCTCCGAATAGGCATCGTAGAAGGAGCCGACATAGCCAGGCCCCACCCAATCACGGATGTTGTCAGTTACAGCCTGCCGATACATCCATCCCTTGCTGTCCAATTCCTTGTAGTTATCGGTATTACAGTAGAACTTGGGCCATACGCTAATCATGAAACGCCCGTGCATGGCATGTACATCATCCAGCATCTTCTGCGGATTTGGAAAGCGTGCCTCCTCAAACTGATGACTTCCCCACTGGTCTTCCTTCCAATAGTTCCAGTCCTGCACGATGTTGTCGATGGGGATGTGCCGCTGACGGAATTCTGCCAATGTGCTCGTCAGTTCCTCCTGAGTCTTGTAGCGTTCACGGCTTTGCCAGAATCCAAGCACCCACTTGGGAAAGACGGGTGCCTTTCCTGTAAGGGTGCGGTAACCGCTGATGACCTCATCCATATTATCTCCTGCAATGAAATAATAGTCCATGTCCTTGGCCATTTCATTCCAGATACTCAGTTTACCACGTTCCTCAACCGAACGGGGAGCCGCAACACGCAGTCCGCAGTAGCTCACACTTCCATCTGGTTGCCACTCGATACGTAACTGGTGCCGCTCGCCTTTCTTCATCGAAAACGTGAATTTGTAGGCATTTGGGTTCCATGCCGTGCGCCACCGCTCTGCCACCACCTCTTTACCTCCTATATATACCTTAATGTATCCTGCATAGTAGAGGATGAATTGGTAATCATTCGTCTGAGGAGCCTCCAGAAATCCCTCGTACACCACACTTGCTCCGTCAAGTCGGAACCCCTTTGGCAGATTTTGGATGCCTCCCTTGTCTGTCTTTCCTATCTCTGAACCATCGGGCAGCGCATACTCGAAATAAAGCGAGTCCTCCTGACGTACCAGTTCCCGTCCTGTCCTGTCCGTATAGGTGCCAGTCAGATGCCCCTCTTGTCCATCCTTGTCGAAGATACGAAACGCATGGTTCAGTTGCAGATAATCATCAGGATTGCCAAATCGGCAGTATGAATAACTGTCCCACAAGATACCATAGTTCTTGTTCGACACCACAAATGGCACAGCCACTTTTGTGTTGTATTGGAACAAATCCTCATTCTTTCCCTTCATGTTCAGTTCCTCTGACTGATGCTGCCCCAAACCGTAGAATGCTTCATCTGCAGGACTTTCGAATGTCATCTGCCATGTCAGCCCTCGTCGTTCATCTTCTGTTGGATGTCCGCTGCCTATTTCCCTATCTGGAACGTAGAATGGTTCAAAACGCTTTCCATTATCCGCTTCCTGCAATAGAACCTTTCCCTCCGCATTATAGAAGTCGATTTTTCCATCCCTTTTCCTCACCACGGCAGTAACCTTTTTCGCCTTCACTTGAACCCTTTCCGCATCTTCTTCCACCGTGAACTTAGGCTTCACTTCCTGTTTTACCACCATCAGGCTCTGCTGCTTCTCTGGCAGCGTCTCTTCCGATGTTGCCCTAACGCGGATGATTCCATCGTTCATCACCTGCAATCTCACCACACGCGCCCCACCCTCATCTGGACGGATAGTCACATATACACCTTGCCGTTCCACCTGTGCGGCCCAACCCACAGAACACAGCAGCCAAGACATAAGAAGAATCTGTTTCATTACTTTAGCTATTGATTACTTTGCAAAGATACGACTAAATGCAGAACAAGAAAAGTGAAACGCTGATTTTTGTCTTTCAAATTTGTTTTTTCCCTCACTTATTTGTACCTTTGCCGCGAATTAACAAACGACTAACTAATTTATGGAACAAGTTTTTGCTTACATTATTGGGCTGGGTGCAGCCGTAATGATGCCTATTCTTTTTACAATAATCGGACTCTGCATCGGCATGAAGTTCGGCAAAGCCCTGAAAAGCGGGCTCTATGTGGGTGTCGGTTTTGTGGGACTCAACGTGGTCACCAAACTGCTCACCGACAATTTTACCTCTCCCCTGGAAAGCATCTCCGACCTTTACCAATTGGCACTAAAGGTTTTTGATATGGGCTGGCCTGCTGCTGCTGCCGTAGCCTACAATACTGCTGTCGGCGCACTCATCATACCCATCCTGTTGGGTGTCAACTTTCTGTTGCTTATTACAAAATGTACCCGCACGGTCAACATCGACCTGTGGAACTACTGGCACTTCGCCTTCATCGGTGCTGTGGCATACTTTGTGATGGGCGAATCGTTGGCATGGGGGTATTTTGCTGCCATCGTTTGCTACATCATCACGTTGGTGATGGCGGATCTGACAGCAGAGAAGTTTCAGAAGCACTACGACCTGCCAGGTATTTCCATTCCACAACCATTCTGCCAGAGTTTCACACCTTTCGCTGTATTGATTAACAAAGGACTGAACCTTATACCCGGCTTTTCCAAACTTGACGTTGATGCTGAGGGATTGAAGAAGAAGTTCGGCGTTTTAGGTGAGCCGTTGGTACTGGGTGTCATCGTGGGTGCCCTCGTCGGAATAGCCGCTCAACGTGAAGTCAAGGTGATTTTGGCGCTTGGCGTGACGATGGGTGCTGTGATGGAACTGATTCCACGCATTACGAGCCTCTTCATTGACGGATTGAAGCCCATCGCAGAGAAGACACAAGAGGTGGTGAAGAAGAAATTCAAAGGAAAGGAAATCTATATTGGCATGTCGCCTGCATTGGTTATCGGACATCCTACCACATTGGTTTGCTCCGTCATCCTCATTCCCGTCATTCTTGCGGTGGCTGTGGTGATGCCAGGCAACCAGTTCCTTCCATTGGCATCATTGGCAGGCTTGTTCTACATCTTTCCACTCGTTCTTCCCTACACCAAGGGCAATGTAGTGAAGAGTCTCATCGTTGGCTTCGTTGCCTTGGTGGTGGGTCTTTATTTCGTTACTGACATGGCTCCAGCCTTCACACAGGCAGCTCATGCGGTATATGCAGCCACTCAGAACGATGCCGCCAAGATACACGATGGTTTCGAGGCAGGTGCACTTGACTTCGCTTCGAGTCTTTTGGGATGGGTCATCTATAAGTGTATCGCCTATTTGGAATGGGTGGGTGCAGGTATCCTGACGCTCATCACCATCGGCATGGTACTCTGGAACCGCCGCGTCATCAACAAGAAACCTCAAGTTGGAGAATCAACGAAATAAACTGTCATTAAGACTAAATAACCAAAAACTAATTAAATATACTAACTCATTATTGACGATGAAAAAGATTATCTTGTTTGCAGCGTTGGCTGCATCGCTTACTGCGTCTGCTCAGGTGAAGGTCAACTTTCAGAAAGCCTGTCATCCAGACGATGTGAAGCATTATGACACGAAGACCCTCCGTGAGCGTTTCGTCATGGAAAAGGTCATGGTGGCTGATGAAATCAACCTCACCTATTCGATGTACGACCGTTTCATTTTTGGTGGTGCCATGCCTGTTACCAAAGACTTGAAGTTGGAGGCATTCCCTGAACTGCGTGCACCTTACTTCCTACATAACCGAGAAATCGGTATCATCAACACAGCAGGTGACGGCGTGGTCATAGTCGATGGTGTTGAATATCCCTTGGGAGAAAAGGAAGCGCTCTACATTGGTAGAGGCAATTTTGGGAAGGACAAGAAGGGAAACGGCATCGAGTCGAACAAAGAGGTCATCTTCCGTTCGAAAGACCCACAGAAGCCAGCCAAGTTCTACATCAATTCCGCCACGGCTCATCAGCATTATAAGACCCAATGGATTACGCTTGACGGACGGAAGAGCGGCAATATGCAATCGCTCAAGGCTACCGTGATGCGCAATTTGGGTTCATTGGCAGAATCCAACCAGCGAACCATCTACCAACTCATCGTGAACACATCCCTCGAAGAAGGTCCATGCCAGTTGCAGATGGGACTGACGCAGTTGCAAGAAGGTAGTGTCTGGAACACGATGCCGCCTCACACTCATGGACGTCGCATCGAAGCCTATTACTACTTCAACCTGCCAGAAACGCAAACCGTCAGCCACATCATGGGCGAACCACAGGAGAGCCGTGTCGTATGGCTTCATAACGAGCAAGCCATCATGTCCCCCGAATGGTCCATCCACGCAGCATCTGCCACCTATTACTACACGTTCATCTGGGGCATGGCTGGTGAAAACCTTGACTACAACGACAAGGATGTCATCAAGGTTATAGACCTAAAGTAAAGGACAGGTTCTTACCTGTACCCCCTTCGGGGATAGTAAATGAAAGTTTCTGATACGAAGAACCCTTCGGGTAAAGCGGCATTACCGTTCTTTATCCGAAGGGCTCTTTTTGTATGGTAAAGTGCTTTTACAGTTCCTTATCCGTATAGCCTTCGGGCAATCGGCGGCAGTTATAGCCTGACGCCATGATTTCGCCGTATGCTCCTGCTGAGAGCAAGGCAAGAAGGTCGCCACGATGTGTCTTAGGCAACTGGATGCCCTTGTCGAAGGTGTCGGATGACTCGCAGATGGGACCTACCACGTCGTAGGTCTCTTCTTTTTCGTTGCTGCTGAGGTTGATGATACGGTGATGAGCGTCATAGAGGGCTGGACGGATGAGGTCTGTGAAACCTGCATCGACGATGGCGAACTGTTTCACGGAACCTTGCTTCACGTAGTTGACTTTGGTGATGAGGGCACCACATTGCGCCACGACTGCACGTCCAAGTTCAAAGTGGACGGTTTGTCCAGGACGCACCTTCAGATGCTGCTCATATACAGCGAAGTAGTCTTTGAAGTTGGGGATGGGATTGCTCTGTGGATTGTTGTAATCCACGCCAAGTCCTCCTCCGACATTGATGATGTCCATGTGGATGTCCTGTGCCTCCAGACGGTCTTGGAGTTCGTTGATGCGATGAGCGAGGGCGATGAAGTCATCCATCTCCAGAATCTGCGAACCGATGTGGAAATGCAAGCCCTTGAACTGCACGTTCTTCATGCCTTGTGCCAGACGGATGACCTTCTCCATGTCTTCCATGGCGATGCCGAACTTGTTCTCAGCCAAGCCTGTCGTAATGTGGGCATGGGTATGTGCTCCGACGTTGGGGTTGATGCGGAAGCAGATGGTGGCCACCTTGCCCTTGCGGGCTGCTATCTCGTTGATGACTTCCAGTTCTGGAATGCTCTCTACGTTGAAGCAGAAGATCTCCTTGTCCAGTCCCAATTCAATTTCCCAGTCGCTTTTGCCCACGCCTGCGAAGACGATTTTGTTGGCAGGAAATCCAGCCTTGAGCACCTGCTCAATCTCGCCTCCCGACACGCAGTCAATACCCAGTCCTGCCTCGTTGATGACTTGGAGCACCTTGAGGTTGGCGTTTGCCTTTACTGCATAGTGGACAAAATAATTGTCGTGTTTCTTTGTTTCTTCCTTGATGGCGTCAAGTGTCTGACGCAGAATGTTTGTGTCATAATAGTAGAAAGGCGTGCGGATGCCCGCAAACCTTTCCACGTTCATTTCGATACCCATAATCCTTTTATATTAAAACTGAAAGTCGGATTTATTCGTTAAACAGATGATCTGAGAGCGATTGGAGCGCCTTCTTCTTGTCGTCTGCTGAGACGAGGAAGGAGATGTTGTGGTTGGAACCGCCATAGGAAATCATGCGGACAGGGATGCCCTTGAGTGCTTCCGTTGCCTTGCTCTCAAAACCGATGTTCTCTGCGTCGAGGTCACCTACCACGCAGATGATGCACATATTCTTATCGACGTGTACATGACCGAATTTCTTCAGTTCGTTCACGATGGCATCGAGATGGGTCACGTTGTCGATAGACACGCTCACGCCCACTTCTGAGGTGGCAATCATGTCGATGGATGTCTTGTAGGTCTCGAAAATCTCGAACACCTTGCGCAGGAAGCCGTAAGCCAGCAACATGCGTGACGAGGTGATCTTGATGGCGGTGATGTTGTCCTTCGCAGCGACGGCCTTTATCTTTCCGTGTTCAGTCTCATTGCTGATGACAGTACCAGGAGCCGTTGGGTCCATGGTGTTCAGCAACTTCACAGGGATGCCCGCATACTTGGCAGGTTGCACGCAGGTCGGGTGCAGAATCTTCGCACCGAAATAAGCCAGTTCGGCTGCCTCCTCAAAGTGCAGATGGTTGACTGGCGATGTGTGCTCCACGAAACGTGGGTCGTTGTTGTGCATACCGTCGATGTCTGTCCATATCTGGATTTCGGAAGCGCCCACAGCAGCACCGATGAGCGATGCCGTGTAGTCTGAACCGCCACGCTGGAGGTTGTCCACCTCTCCGTAGGCATTGCGGCAGATGAAGCCCTGGGTGATGTAGATTTCCTTGCCTGGGTTCTCGTCGAGCTGTATCTTGATTTTCTCACGGATGTACTCGAGGTCGGGTTCTGCGTTCTTGTCTGTGCGCATGAATTCCAGCGCAGGAAGGAGCACGGCGTTGTAGCCCTGTTCGATGAGGTAGTTGGTCACCATGTTGGTGGAGATGATTTCTCCCTGTGCCACGATGATTTTCTCCTCGAACATCGTGAAGATGCCCTTGGTGAAGGAGCGCAGGTAGTTGAACTCATCCTTCAGGAAGTTGAGTGTCTGCTGCTTCATGGCATCTGTGGTGTAGAGTTCTTCTACATGCTTTTTATATTTCTTTTCGAGCGTGTTGATGGTCTCGTTCGCTCCTTCAGGGTTTTTCTTGTAGAGGTAGTCGGAGATTTCCACCAAAGAGTTGGTTGTGCCCGACATGGCAGAGAGCACCACAATCTTCTGCTCTCCGTCGGTGATGAGTTTCACGACATCCTTCATTCGCTGAGGGGTGCCTACGGATGTTCCGCCAAACTTAAGTACTTTCATAATATATATATAATGTGTATTTGTTTTTAGTCTATTTCGTCTGTCGTGTCGTCTCCCACAGGCTCCTGCATCGTCACGTCTGTCAGCTGGTGGTTTTCGCAGAGCAGCTGACGTCCGGGGAATTCTTCCACCAGGGTTAGGTTGTGGGTAATCATCACGACGGTGCTTCCGGCTCTACAGATTTGCCGCAGAAGTTCCACAATCTGCCGGCTTGTCTCTCCGTCGAGGTTGCCTGTCGGCTCGTCGGCAAGGATGAGTTTGGGACGGTTCAGGATGGCACGTGCTATCACGATGCGCTGCTGTTCGCCGCCTGAGAGTTCCGAGGGCATCTTGTAGCCCTTCGTGGACATGCCCACCAATTCAAGCACGTCGCTGATGCGCTGATTGATTTCCAACTTGTTTTTCCATCCCGTCGCTTTCAGCACGAAACGCAGGTTGGCATCCACCGTTCGGTCGGTCAGCAGTTGGAAGTCCTGGAAGATGATGCCCAGTTTCTTTCTGAGGTCGGGCAGATGACGGCGTTTCAGTTCCGTCATGTCGTAGCCCATCACGTTGGCCTCGCCTTCCTTCACGGGGATTTCTCCATAGAGGGTCTTGAGGAAGGAACTCTTGCCCGTGCCTACCTTACCCGTCAGATAGACAAATTCTCCCTCGCCTATCTGCACGCTGACATCCTGCAGCACCAATTGCGATTCTTGGTAGATGTTGACGTTCTTGTAATCAATCAGATTCACCTTGCTTATTTACTATTTAGCAAATTACCTATTACCTTTTATAGCTCTATTTTCCCATCTGACAACTTCCTGTCCGCCGCATGGCGAATTTGCACATTGCAAAATTGTACATTGTAAATTGTCAAATGGTACATTTCTTAGTGTTTATGCCAGTTGGGGTCGTGGCGTTCTGCCAGTTCCGCAGCCAGCTCCTCGATGGTCAAGCCCTTTGAGGTGAGCAGCACGATGAGGTGGTAGAGCATGTCTGATGCCTCATACACCAGGCGTTCGTTGTTGTTGGCCACAGCTTCGATGACGGCTTCCAGAGCTTCCTCTCCCACCTTTTGTGCCATGCGGTGGCATCCGTCCTTGAAGAGCGAGGTGGTGTAGCTGCCTTCGGGCATTTCCTCATGACGCTTCTCGATGAATCGCTGCAGCTCGACGAGGAACATGATGGGGTTCTCATTCTTCTCGTCCCAGCAGGTGTCGGCACCCGTGTGGCACACAGGTCCTACGGGGTTTGCCTTGATGAGCAGGGTGTCCTTGTCGCAGTCGTTCAGAATCTCCACCACGTTGAGGAAGTTGCCGCTTGTCTCGCCCTTTGTCCAGAGCGTCTTGCGTGTGCGGCTATAAAAAGTCACCTTACCTGTTTCAACCGTCTTGTTGTATGCCTCCTCGTTCATGAATCCGAGCATCAGCACTTTCAGCGTCTTGGCATCCTGCACAATGGCGGGCACCAGACCATCCATTTTCTTGAAATCGATTTCCATTATCTTGTCTTGTTCGTTTAATTCGTCATTTTGATGTCACAATCTCACATTCACACCTTCCCCCTTCAGGTATTGCTTCAGTTCGGGGATGGGTATCTCTCCGAAGTGGAACACGCTGGCTGCGAGGGCTGCGTCGCTGTGCCCATTCAGGAAGGTGTCGCGGAAGTGTTCCTTCGCACCTGCCCCACCCGATGCAATGACGGGAATGGTCAGCGTGTCTGCCAACTTTCTGAGTGCTGCATCGGCAAATCCTCGTTTCACACCATCGTGGTTCATCGAGGTGAAGAGTATCTCTCCTGCACCCCGTTCGTTCACCTCCTTTGCCCAGTCGAAGAGCCTGTATTGTGTCGGCACACGTCCGCCGTTCACGTAGCACACCCAGTCGCCGTCTATCAGCGGGTCGCCATTCTCATGGATGGTGTCATCCTCGCATTTGGCGTCGATGGCCACCACACACACCTGACTGCCGAAGTGCTTGGCAACCTCGTCTATCAGTTCCGGACGGCGCAAGGCGGCAGAGTTGATGCTCACCTTGTCGGCACCGGCATTCAGGAGCCTGTCCACATCGGAGAGTTCGTTGATGCCGCCACCCACAGTGAAGGGGATGTTGATTTCCTGCGCAATCCTCTTCACCAGTTCCGTGAAAGTCTTGCGTCCCTCATGCGATGCCGTGATGTCCAGATACACCAGTTCGTCAGCACCCTGATCGCTATAAAGTTTGCCCAGCTCAATCGGGTCGCCAGCCTGACGAAGGTTCACGAAGTTCGTGCCCTTCACCGTCTGTCCGTCCTTGATGTCAAGGCAAGGTATGATTCTCTTTGCTAACACGTCTTATCTCTTATCTCTAAACTCTTAAACTCTCAGCCCTACACTCTAAACTCTAAACCCTAAACTCTAAACCCTAAACTCAATCACCCCACATATTTCTCCAGTTCCTCCATCTTGATCTTCCCCTCATAAATCGCCTTTCCGAACACCACAGCAGGGATGCCCACAGAGTTCAGCAGGTCGATGTCCTCGATGCAGCTCACGCCACCGCTGGCGATAAGGTACAACTCAGGGAACTCCTTCATCACGTCCTCATACAACTTGATGGCAGGGCCCTCCAACATGCCGTCCTTGCTGATGTCGGTGCAGAGCACATTGTCCACACCCTTCGCCACATAACGGTGCAAGAAAGGCAGCAGTTCGTCCTCGCCCTCCTCCTTCCAGCCGTTGATGCTGATACGTCCGTTCTTCACGTCGGCGCCAAGGATAATCTTGTTGTCGTTATACTTCGTCAGCCAAGTCTCAAACAAGGCGGGATTCTTCACCGCCACACTTCCGATGGTCACCATCGTGGCACCGCTGGCAAAGGCTATGTCGATGTCCTCGTCCGACTTGATGCCGCCCCCGAAGTCGATGACCAGGCTCGTGTGGTCAGCAATCCGCTCAATCGTCTTGTAGTTCACAATATGCGCCGAACGGGCACCATCCAAGTCCACCGTGTGCAAGCGCCTGATGCCATGAGCCTCAAACATCTTCGCCACCTCCAGCGGGTCTTCATTATACACCTTCTTCGTGCCGTAGTCGCCCTGAGTCAGGCGCACACACTTGCCGTCGATGATGTCTATCGCAGGAATTATATCTATCATTTCATTTCAATAAAGTTCTTCAAAATACGTTCGCCCACCCTGCCGCTCTTCTCCGGATGGAACTGCGTGGCATAG
The DNA here is from genome assembly GCA_902803605.1 of uncultured Bacteroidales bacterium. Lineage (GTDB taxonomy): Bacteria > Bacteroidota > Bacteroidia > Bacteroidales > Bacteroidaceae > Minthosoma. The sequence goes on from CADCQH010000113.1 coordinate 11,332, forward strand.
AAATTGCCCTTGTGCAGCGCAGCCGAATAAGGCTGGATGTACTCCGTCGTCGCAATCGTCCAGTCACACAGCGGCACATAGAAACTGTGGATGAAGTACACGAATTCAGGATGCTCAAAACCCCTGAACAGCTCCGAGCCCGTCCGCTCAATAGTGTTCCAACCCATCTGAGGCACCTTGTCCTCATGCCGCTGAGGCACGAACCGCTTCACATCCACATCAAACACGCCCAGACAATCCGTCTCATGCTCCTCGCTGTGGCGGCACAACAACTGCATACCGATGCAGATGCCCAGCACCGGCTGCTTCAGGTTCACAATCACCTCGTCAAGCCTGTGCGCCTTCAGATAAGCCATAGTGCTGTTCGCCTCACCCTGACCAGGGAAAATCACACGGTCAGCCGCCTGAATCCTCTCCACATCGTCAGTCACCACCGGTTCCAAGCCCAGACGCCTCACCGCATTCTCCACCGACCCGATGTTGCCGGCATTATATTTCACGATTGCTATGTCCATTTGCTTAACTAAACGCTAAACCCTATCTTTATACCATTAAAAAACGGCACAAAGTTACGACTTTTCCACGACATATACATTATATTTAATAAGAAAACACACCATTTTCCGCCCTCCATCCCCATGCAGCCCGCATTTTGCCACGTTTTTCCCACAGATGACCAAGGAACAAAACACAAGAAAGGCGAGTCACCCCACTTCCCTTTTCAATTCTGAGCCCTGAGCTCTAAGCTCTTAACCCTAAACTCTGAGCTCTAAACCCTCAACTACGCTACAATGTTGCGAAATATTTGCTGAATATCCAAAAAATAATCCAATTATTTTCAAAGAAATCAAAACTTTTTTTAGAGTGATGGTTGAGGTATGCTTTTAGATAACCGACCCTTATTCACGG
>CADCQH010000114.1 GCA_902803605.1 uncultured Bacteroidales bacterium
GTGATACGTCCCTGCGGGTAGTTGTAGGTGCGAATCTTTGCAGAACGGTCACCTGTGGAGACGAGCGTCTTGCGACGAGAAGCGATGTCGTCGATGTACTTCTGATGCTCACGGTCGTAAATGTAAGTTCGGAGACGAGCCAAGGCACGTTCCTTGTTCTTGGGTTGGTCACGAGTCTCTGTACACTCCACGAGGATTTCCTCTTTCTCGCCAGTGTTGGGGTTCGTCCACATATAGCGTGCACGGACACCAGACTCCACCTTGTTCACGTTCTGTCCACCAGCACCCGAGGAACGGAAAGTGTCCCACTTGATTTCTCCCTCATTTATTTGCACATCGAAGGCCTCCGCTTCAGGCAATACAGCCACAGTTGCAGCAGAGGTGTGTACACGACCCTGCGTCTCCGTCACAGGCACACGCTGCACACGGTGCACCCCCGATTCATACTTCATCGTGCCATACACATTCTCGCCCGTTACGTTACAGATGATTTCCTTGTAACCACCTACAGCGCCCTCCGAGAACGAAGACACCGTGAGGTGCCAGCCCTTGATTTCGCAGTATTTCGAGTACATGCGGAAGAGGTCGCCCGCAAACAGAGCCGCTTCGTCGCCACCCGTACCGCCACGGATTTCCAGCGTCACATTCTTGCTGTCTTCAGGGTCGGCAGGGATGAGCAGGAGTTTGATTTCCTCCTCCAGTTCGGGGATGCGCTTCTCGTTCACGGCGATTTCCTCGCGCGCCATCTCTTTCATCTCAGGATCGTCTTCCATCGTCAACATCTCCTTCGCCTCTTCCAATCCCTTGACGGCATTGATGTATTCCTTGCGGGCGTGCATGATGTCCTCAAGGTTCTTGTATTCCTTTGTCAGTTGCACATAACGTTTCTGGTCGGCAATGACGTTAGGGTCGGTAATGAGGGTTGACACCTCTTCAAACCGAGGCACCAACCCTTCCAATTTTTCTAGTATTTCCATTAGTAATTGAACTCTCCAAATTCAGATTTGATAGTGAGCGACTTCTTTCCCTCCTCAATATGACCTACAATTTGAGCGTCTATGTTGAAGGATTTGCTGATGGCGATAACCTTCTCCGCATTTTCGCGTGAAAGATAGACTTCGAGACGGTGTCCGATGTTGAAGACCTTGTACATCTCTGCCCAGTCGGTGCCTGACTCCTTGGCGATGGTCTTGAAGAGAGGGGGAACGGGGAACATGTTGTCCTTGATGACGCGGCAGTTATCACCCACAAAATGCAGTACCTTCGTCTGTGCACCTCCTGTGCAATGCACCATACCATGAATGTCCTGACGCATCTCGTCGAGCAGCTTCTTCACCACTGGAGCGTAGGTGCGGGTGGGGGAGAGGACGAGTTTGCCAGCATTGACGGGTGCGCCCTCCACGGGGTCAGTCAGTTTGTAGGAACCTGAATAGACAAGTTCGTCAGGCACTGCCTTGTCGTAGGATTCTGGGTATTTCTCTGCGAGGTATTTGGCAAAAACATCGTGGCGGGCAGAGGTGAGTCCATTACTGCCCATGCCACCATTATATTCCTTCTCGTATGTGGCTTGTCCGCAAGATGATAAGCCCACAATCACATCACCTGGACGGATGTTGGCATTGTCAATCACATCGCTGCGCTTCATGCGGCAGGTGACGGTGCTATCGACAATGATGGTGCGCACGAGGTCACCCACATCGGCAGTCTCACCACCAGTGGCATAGATGCCGATGCCCATGTTGCGCATCTCTGCCAAAAGTTCGTCTGTTCCATTGATGATGGCTGAGATGACTTCGCCGGGGATGAGCATCTTGTTACGACCAATCGTGCTGGAAACGAGGATGTTGTCAACGGCTCCCACACACAGAAGATCATCCGTGTTCATAATGAGCGCATCCTGTGCGATACCTTTCCAAACGCTGATATCACCCGTCTCTTTCCAATACATATAAGCCAAACTGGACTTGGTGCCCGCACCATCAGCATGCATGATGTTGCAGTACTCAGGGTCGCCACCAAGGATGTCTGGAATGATTTTGCAGAATGCCTGGGGGAAGATTCCCTTGTCAATATTTTTGATGGCATTATGCACGTCTTCTTTCGCTGCGCTTACACCACGCATCATGTATCTCTGGTTGGCTTCGCCTTCCTTTTTCACGGCTCGGTCAAACGAACCCGCTGGTTGGCTCTCGCTGTTCAATCGGTTGTTGTCTATCGTCATTTTTGTATGTTATTTTTGTCTATTTGGATGTTTTCTGCTGCAAAGATAGTGAAAAATTAGGAGAAATTGCCGCTATGTCGAAAATCTTTCCTAAATTTGCAAACATATTAAGTACTAAAAGAACAATAAATGGTTTTTACTGCACA
>CADCQH010000115.1 GCA_902803605.1 uncultured Bacteroidales bacterium
GTGTTAGCACCATACGGCTCGCGGCTATCAGATTTAACCCACTTCTGGAAGTTCTTCCCGAAGGAATATGATGCGTATCGACGAGCGAGGTGTTTGAAAAGGTCGATAAGGGTCTGCTTATCGTGTGTCGGATCATCGATGAGCCACTTGGCGATGGCGAGTGAGAGGACGGTATCATCAGTGTATGTCATGCTGACGGAGGGCTTCAGGTGAGGTTTGCCTGCGAGGACCTTCACCTTCTGTTTGTCCTTCTCCAGTTCGTATTTCGAGCCCAACACCTCGCCAACGATGCCACCTATGATGCCACTAGTGGGCAAAGTGGTAGGTGTGGTTGGCGTGACGGTTTCTACTTGAAGGGTTCCGTCGTTCTGATGGGTGAAACGCATCGTGCTACCAAGCCAGTTAATGTATGCATCGTTGAGAATATCTGCATCGGCAGGCTCGCCCAGCAGGAACTTCTTCCATTCTGCGCACCAGCGGCAGTCGGGTTTCTCAAACTCCATAGCCCTACGACATTTCGCATGGAAACGATCTTCGAGGAAGTCGCGACGGATGCGCTCGGGATTGTTCAGGTATCCCTTCTCAGAATTGAGGATGTACTGCTGCGTCTTCAGGGCATCGCGACTGTCATTGAAGGCAGCGAGAAGATACGGAACCTCGATGTTGGAGAAGTGCAGACCAAGGATGTCAACACCCGTCGGGTTACTATTCAGCGATAAACGGTCTATATATGGTACATCTGACGCACCGAGCTCCAGTGATCCGTACAGACGGAAGTCATCCTGGAAAGAAACGAGGTCGCGGAAGGCTCCTTTCTGAAAGCCGCCGAGGTTCTCTGGGTCGTTGGGATTGGAACCGCGATACTGTTCACCAAAGACACTGGTTAACACGCTCATCTTATACAGCAGGTCGATGGAACCAAGTGGGGAGGCGATGTCGGTACGGATAAGGACAATGGGCAGATGACCAGGCAGACGGTCGAGGAAGTTGCGACAGAGAGACTCCTCGCGAGGGGTGACCAACAGAACGAGGGCGCAGTCAGTCTGCGGATGACGTGGACTCTGGATGAAGTTAGAGAGTGAGAGGAAGCGTCCGTGGCACTCATCACGGAAGTCGGAGATGATGCAGGCAGCGAGGCCGGCTTCGGTCATGTTGCTCTCTAGTTTGTTGGCAACAGGTTCACCATATGATCCGTACAGCACAGTGAATTGAGTGATAGTACTCAGGTCGGGTGGGGTGGTGGTGCCATCAACGCAGCGGTACGTGAAGTTATCATCGGGATTGGCAGAGAGAGCCAGCTTGCGGGAAAAGTCTGCATCACCAGTGAAGGCCTTGTATAATAAAGAGAAGTACGCGAAGGTTCCGTTCACGCTGATGAAACCGTCAGGAAGGTCGAATGGATGATTAATGACTCCGTTGGGGCAGGACTTCAACATACGTTTCATATTGGCATTGTCGGCATCAGTCATGGTCAGGACACAGCTGTGTTCAGGATTCGTGCGAGCCATTCGCTGGGCGATATACACGGCATCTTGGTTCATCAGTGATTTGCTGATAAGCAACAGTTTGGAGTTCTTCAATGTCTCATCGGAGAGAGAGTTGGCTTGATATGGCGTAATGGCACGTCCCAGTCCGCAGTTGGTGCCATAGAGTAGGGCTGCATAGGAGGCAGAGGAATGGGATCCGCCATGTCCCATCGTGATGAGGGGGCGTTCTGGCTCGTTGAAGAGGAACTCGCGCAGGGACTCCACGTCAGCCTGTTCTGCTTGTTTCAGGTACTTACGGGTGTCTTTTAATAACTCGCTCATCAGGGGTTTTCCGCCACGTGCTTTTGGTTTCATTGGGGTGTTCTTTTTTGCAGTCATAATGTTATAAGATTTGTTTTATGTGGCAAAGATACAATATAATAACCAAAGAAACAACATATCTATACATATAATTATTGATTCTTGTAAGAACTTTATTTGTATTTTTGCAGCAGAATCAATAATTTAAGGTATATGGATACAATGAAAAAGGTAATCTACTCTGTCTACAAGGATAAGTACGATGAGTCTATCAAAACTCAACTGGAAACATCTCCTGAGAGTATAGATGTGGAGATAATGAGAGCAAATCTCTATGGCTATACTTTTACTAAGGAATATGCAGATGGGAGAATTCCTGATGAACTATCAATGGATTATTGGGAGGAATACCATCTGGAGAATGATGATCTAGATTTTGACCAGATGGAAGATTCGGATCTTTTCTTAGATGATGCGATGGGTCAAGAGTATTTCGACCTTTCGCCCCAAGAGAAGTTGCTCATGAAGACGATTGACAGCACGGGTGATGGTAGAACACCTGAAACAGCTTTTTGCGTGATAGACGTTCACCAGGAATATGAGTACATTGCAAGGTCAGACCGATTCTTCTTGTTACAACTCGTCAGGCAAAGTGTAGCCAACGGGATTGACTGTCTGGAGTTCAAAAACTACAAAGGTGATATCAAAAAGGTCTATTTCGACATCAGCCGACGTTTTGAAGTGGATATGCGAGGAATTGCTACTTCAGATGCTGAAGGAACGTAAAGGCATCGGCGGGAAGGGTATATTCCAACTTGCCGGTGTCGCGGAGTTCCATCAGGAGGCGTCCAAGGAGACTGGGACCTACATAGGTGTTGCCAACGAGGTTTACGCCCCAGGAGTCGGCATCCTTTTTCCTCCTTTCATTCCGTATGGTCTCGTCCTCAACGATGAAGAGGCCTTTGCTTCGCTCCAGTTCCTTGCGGAATGCTTCGCATTGCTCATATTTCGTCTGAAGACAGAACCTCATGGCATCAACCACCATCTCGCCCCAATCGTCGCGGAACCACTCAGGATGGCTCTTGTAGAGGGATTTCATATGCATCTTGATGTTCATTCCACGTCGAACCGTGTATTCACTCTTAATACCTTCTGCAGCTGTTTCACGGAACTTCATGAGGTGGAAAAGACGCTCGGTGCAATCGAAGGTGACGCCTTCAACAATAATAGGTGCGTGATAGAAATTACCTAATATGCCCCATTCCTCATCCGTCTTACGGATACAGACACATTGAGCGACAGGGTACCGTTGGATGTCACTGTATTGGGGATAGTATTGCTTGATTTGTTCGTGTAATTGCATATGCGTGCGTGTTTAAAAACTGTCTAATGGGATTTCTTTCTGAGAGCCTTCGATAAGTTTGTGGTCTTTAGGATTGAGTTCAACCTTATCGATGCGGACAACACGAAGCTTGTCGGCATTGAGCACAGCACGATTAGTAAGTGTGGGATTCTTCCAGTTTATTGGCCATATATAATACTCAAGTCCAATCTCACTGAAGAACTTTGTTGCTGCTTTCTCAGATTCAAAATCGGATTTACTATAGAGTTGTTTAACAGTTCCTTTTCTACCTGTTAATCGGTTACCAACGTACTTGCGGAGGTGTTTAGCAAGGGCTTTAACTTCGTCAGGAATTATCTCGCCAAGCTTTTCCTCTGTACGTTTTATAATAGACGGATGAATAGGATCATTATAAGAAAGATGATTGTCCTTTGTCAAATCGGGTGCCTCAAATGTAATGACATAATGGTCTTTTTCGTTTGGACGACTCTTGTTATGAGAGTAGAGTGCAGCGGAGTCGTATGACTCTGTTACGTAAGCCCCCAAACCAAACTTGATTTTCCCATCACCTTCGCATGCATGAGAAATATCGAAATTTTTAAACTTTTTCGTGGTACCATGATATAATAATTCCATATGATTATTGTTTTTAGTTGTTTACTCAAATCGACCGAATACTTGGTAGAAAGGCGCGAAGTCACCCTCGTCCTCTACTTTCTTGCGAGCTGACCCCTTGCCCTCGAGCATGGCGAAGACAACGGTGTGGAATTTGCCATGGAATTCTTCCTCCTGAAGCACATCGTTGAAATAAGCGGCA
>CADCQH010000116.1 GCA_902803605.1 uncultured Bacteroidales bacterium
GCACCACCACCACTCGTCGTAATCATCTTGTTTCCATTGAATGACATGACCCCATACTCACCAAATGTTCCACACACCTTCCCTTTGTAACGCGAGCCAAAACCTTCCGCCGCATCTTCCAATACAGGAATCTCATAACGATTGGCTATTTCCAGAATCTCATCAATTCTTGCAGGCATACCATATAAATATACAGGAATGATGGCCTTAGGCTTCTTACCCGTCTTCTTGATCCTATCCTTGACCGCTTCCTCCAACAACTGTGGATCCATGTTATATGTACCAGGTTCGCTATCCACAAACACTGGCGTTGCGCCTTGATAGACAACCGGATTTGCACTGGCTGCAAAAGTGAACGACTGACAAATCACCTCATCACCTTTGCCTACCCCTAACATAATCAAACCCAAATGTACTGCAGCCGTTCCTGCACTCAATGCCACAACCTCTTTCGTTAAGTGCATTCCTTCTGTTCGATTGACGTATGTAGCCAATTCAACCTCAAACGCATTCACATTCGGTCCAAGAGGCACAACCCAATTTGTGTCAAACGCCTCCTGAATGTATTGCTGTTCCTTGCCACTCATGTGGGCAAGGCACAAATAAATTCTATCCATATTTCCTTTTTTATGTTTTTGTTCCACGTTTCTTTGCCAATAACTCTTGAAATAGAGCCATCCAACGTTGGATGATAATATCCATTTTGTATTTCTCCGACTCTCTCAATCCCGCCATCCCCATGGCTCTACGTTGATCCTCATTCTCAATCAACTGACATACGCGTTCCACAAAAGTTTCCTCATCATGTAAGGGTATCAAATAACCCGTCTCACCATCCTTCACCACATAACTGATTCCGCCTGGACAGTCATAGACCACTGTTGGAATTCCGACAGACATAGCTTCAAGGGTGACAAGGGAAAAACTCTCACCTAAGGATGCCAATACCATCAGTGATCCCTTACTCATCACCTCACCCATTTCTGTGGTGAAGCCCATCATACAGACGTGTTCTTTCATACCCATTTGCTCAATCTGCTTCTCCAATTCTTCCCGAAGATCGCCTACTCCCCAAATATGCAACACCCAATCAGGATGCCGCTTGGCCACTTTCGACCAGATGCTAATTAGACCCGAAAAATTTTCATTGGAGCCAATCGACCTGCTGAAACAACAATCTTGTTTTTTCCATCGCTCAACAATCCCGTCCAATGCGTAATAGGATTGGGTATCACCACGAGTTTATCCCAATTCTTCCATGTTCCAGTCTTTTCTCGCTCAGTCAACACAACTACCTTGTCGTAGGAACGAATCTTCCAATGGAAGTCATACCATTCACCGAGGAGGGAAATCAACTTCCTTATCAATCCCTTAGATGAATCACGATTATAATGTCGGTCGGCATGGAGTTCTCTAATAAAGACGGGATTGGATGAGAGTTTCAAAGTCGGCAAGAAAACCTTCGTCAAAACTCCTGAAGAAATAACAATGGCAGGCATAACATTCTCCAAAAATTCAGTCAGTTTCCGTTTGTGAAGCTTACGAGTCTTTTGCAAATCAATAATCGCGCGCAGGAGTCCTTCGTTATCATGCTCATAATAACGAACACCCAAATCAGTCACTGACACATTTTTCAATCGATACATCAACGAACGGGGGTTGCCAGCTGTCGAGACCCAGACCCTGTTACCTGGGATGGTTGCTAAAGCGTTGGCTTTGGCTATGGTAACGATGTCCGTTCCGGATAGGTTATAAACCGCATCTATACAATATACAATGTTCATTTTGTGTTTGTGGCATTTCTGCTTTTATCTCTTATTTTGTCAGCCGAGGAAGGATATACTTCAGGAAAACATGACGATGGAAGAAATGGACAAACAGGTACTCGGGATAGGAGTGGCTGGCCATATTTTTCAGAAAAGCAATCAGCTTCCCCACCCGACTGTCGCCATAGACGCTCGTTTGTCGCTCAATGCGCAGTACATGGGCATAGCGCTTCCATTCGTCGAGGCTGAGCGAGACACTGAGAAGTTTCTTGTGTAGATGTTGAGAAAGTTGTTGATGTTACGTCGCGCAGCTACCTCCAGATCAAGGGGGCGGTTCTGCTGCAAGTAGGTCTTCATCAGGGAGATGTTGTAGTAGAGGTCGTTGAGCTGAACTAGCACCATCTCTTTGTTGACCGTCTTCTGGATAGAGTTAAGATTCCCCTGCTCGTAACAGCTGACGGGGCAGTTGACGATGCGGGTGCTGGGATGGTGACGGAAGACCTCGAAGTTGAAGACTTCATCCTGACAGATGACGATTTCGGACTGAATGTCGTGAGTCTCCAAAAAGGAGCGCTTGTAGAACTTAGACCACACAAAGGGCAGGGGCAAGTGATTGTATGCCTCAGCTCCGTCGCCATCGAAGGTGACTTCGCCGTCGGGCTTAGCATCGGGATTGTGGAGAAAGGTGCCGTCAGTGCGAACATTGTGGTGGCCAAAGCAAAGCACATCGGGCTTGTCATGGCAGAAGTGGTCAAGCAGGTAGCGGTAGGCTCCGGCGATGAGGTAGTCATCGCTGTCCAAGTATGCCACATATTCACCTTGCGCCATTGCTGTGCCCGTGTTGCGTGCCCCCCTAATCCTTGGTTTTCTTGTGTGATGATTTTGAAAATGTCTGGATGTTTAGCCTCATACTCAGCTAAAATAGCCGCACAATTATCTGGCGAACCATCATTCACGCATATAACCTCCCACTCTCCAGACTTCATGCCTTGGCGAAGCAAAGAATTGAGACAACGGGGAAGGAACCTCTCCACGTTATAAACTGGGACTATGACGGAAAGTTTCATTTGGAGATGTTTCTTTGGATGAAAAATGACCGTTGCTTGTTGCTGCTCACAGTGTGACAGGCGATGATGCGTGGCCTGATGACACGGAGGAAGAGTGTGTCGAAAAAGAATGCCACGAGGAGGTATACGACGTAGGAGGTAACAGAGAGGTTCTTCAGGCTGGCGATGGCCTTGCCGGTCCAGCTGCCCTCAACTGCGACGTCAAGACGGTGGACAGGCAACGTTTTGATTGCGCAGGTGTATTCCTTCCACTCGCGGTAGTCGAACCGTGCCTTGAGCATCTTGTTGCAGTAGGTGTGGAGGAAGACATTGCACATGTGGCTGGCGGCTGGCAACACAATTCCATGACCTGCTTCGACGTAACGGTTGAGGGGGGCGATGATGGAGAGGATGGTGCGGAGCTGCCACCTCACCCGTTCACGGTTGGTGGTGGAGATGAGGGAGTTGGAGTTGCCCTGCTCGTAGCGGTAGATGTTGGAGGTGACGATGCGAAGGTGTGGCTCACGACGGAATACTTCGAGGTTGAAGGGATTGTCCTCAAGGAAAGAATATTCGAAGCGAATATGGTGCCGCTCAAGGAAGGAGCGACGGTAGAACTTGGTCCAGACATCATAGGAGAGCCGGTTGCAATTGAAGGCTTCGGCTCCGTTACCATCAAAGGAAAGGGTACCTTCGGCCTTGGCCTGGGGGTCGACCAGCGTGCGACCGTCGGTGTAAACATGAGTATAGTCGAATTGTAGCACATCCACCTTCTCGTCCTGGCAGAAGTGGTCAAGCAGGTAGCGGTAGGCCCCATCGATGAGGTAGTCGTCGCTATCGACAAAGGCGATGTATTCGCCCTGCGCCACAGCTGTTCCAATGTTCCTCGCACCGCCCAGTCCTTGATTCTCCTGCGTTATGACCTTGAAAATATCTGGATATTTGGCTCGGTAATCTTCCAAAATAGCAGCACAATTATCGGGTGAACCATCATTCACACAAATAACTTCCCACTCTCCAGGCTCCATACCTTGGCGAAGAAGAGAATCAAGGCAACGAGGTAGATACTTTTCTACATTATAAACGGGAACAATAACAGATAGTTTCATGTGCTTGTGTTGTGTTTGTTTTTTATAAAGGCAATATTTCTTTATAATAATCTTTCAGACAATGACGCACAAAACCTTGTTCAAAGCGATTTGCAATCATTGAACGAGTATTTTCAGCTATTCTTTTCCGTTCATCGGGATGTTCCACCATCCATTTCATCGCATGAAACAAAGCTTGTTCATCATGAGCTGGAACAATTACCCCATTCTTTCCATGCTCTATAATCTCTCGTGATCCATTGATGTCTGTCACAATGCTTGGCAACCCCATCGCACCCGCCTCTATCACAACATTCGGAAATCCCTCACGATAACTGGGAAAGACCAATACATCACTTTGTTCATAAAAAGGGCGTACATCTTTCTGTGCCCCCACGGCTTCAATTGCCTCACATTCATCTATTATACGTTTAGTTTTTGGCAGCACTGGGTCAAGGTTCTCTTCATAGGGTCCCACCAATAGCAGCCGCATGTCGGGATACTCCTTGTTCAACCGCACAAAAGC
>CADCQH010000117.1 GCA_902803605.1 uncultured Bacteroidales bacterium
CCCACGCAGAAATGTGAGAAGATGTTGTTGAGGGTTTCTTGGGGTGTGATTTGTTTCTGTCCCGTAATCTCAGCGAGATTTGAAAGGACAAGGCGGAGGTCTTCGGCAAGGAGGTCCGTGCTAAGGTGTAGTTGGAGACCATCGATAACACGTTGCAGGTTCTTACAGGCTTGTATGAGTGATTCATGCTGACGTGCAGAAGTGACGATGATGTCTGTGTCGGATGTTTTTGGAACTGCATTCATCAGTTGCTGACGTAATAGGTCGAGGCCTATGCCGTATTTTGCTTGGAAAGTTTCAGTCTTATTTTCAATGCGTATAATGGTCTGGTCGTTGTGTACTGGAATGTCTGGGTAGGGTACTCCTGGTTCTGTTATCAACAAGATGATTCGGGCACGTTGTGCGGCAGCAATGGAGCGTTCGATGCCAAGGTTCTCTATTTTGTCGTCAGTATGGCGGATGCCTGCGGTGTCGATGAAACGGAATGTGATGCCGCCGAGTTGGATGGTGTCTTCGATGGCATCACGGGTGGTGCCTTGAATGTCACTGACGATGGCTCGTTCTTCGCCAACGATAGCGTTGAGAAGGGTGGATTTGCCGACATTGGGTGCACCAATAATTGCCACGGGAATGCCGTTTTTAAGGGCGTTACCAGTCTCATAGGATTGAACCAAACGTGTGATGCGTGCCATGATGTTGTTGGCAATGAATTGCAGTTCTGTGCGGTTGGCAAACTCCAGGTCTTCGTGGTCGGAGAAATCAAGTTCAAGCTCAAGGAGGGAGGTCAGGTGCAGGAGTTTATCGCGCAGGGTTGCGAGTTCGGAGGATATGCCTCCTCGGAGTTGGCTCATGGCCAGTTGATGGGTTGCCTTGTTGGTAGAGGCAATGAGGTCTGCGACAGCTTCTGCTTGGGACAGGTCGAGTTTGCCGTTGAGATAGGCACGCATGGTGTATTCACCGGGATTAGCCATGCGGCAGCCATTTTGTACCAAACGTTCCAGTACTTTATTTAATATGTAAGCGGAACCGTGGCAGGATATCTCGACGGAGTCTTCGCCCGTGTAGGAATGGGGAGCGCGGAAGACGGACACCAGCACTTCGTCAATGACGGTCGTGCCGTCGGTGATGTGGGTGTAGTGGATGGTGTTGGCTGCAACAGTGTCGCAGCTTAGTGAGCAGAGGGTGCTGACTACAGAGAAGGTCTGGGGACCTGAGATGCGGATGATGCCGATGGCTCCTCCTGGAGTTGTGGCTAAAGCGCAGATGGTGTCGTTGTTCATTTCTTTTTTGCCCAGGTATTAGCGAGTGTGACAAAAACAAATGTTATGAGGAAGAATACAAACAATGCCTCTAATTGTTTAATTGCTGAGGTGCCAAGCATAGGTAACACACTCCCATAAATGGCTGTTATGACACAAAGGAATGCCATTATTATACGTAGGCGCTTGATATTGACTCTCGCCCGTTCTTCTTCGCTGGCTGTATTATATCCAGCAATGAGTTTGTCACCTTTGCCCATCAAGAAGATGACAGAAAGGATGAGGAAAGGTATGGCGATGATGAGGCAGACAATCATATTCTATCTAACACTTTTACAATGAGGGTATCGATGGTATTCTTGTATTCCGTGTTCATTTCGGTGGTGTATCGGTTGGCGATGACCATGCAGCATGTCATGGCTTGATGGCCGAGGAGCGACGAGAGACCGGCGACGGCGGAGGATTCCATCTCGAAGTTGCAGATATGGAAACCGTCGTACTTAAAGGCTTCCACTTTCTTGTTCTGGTCGGGGTCTTGAATCTTCAGACGAATCTGGCGACCTTGTGGACCGTAAAATCCTCCACAGGCAATGGTGATTCCGCGCACCATGTCATTTTGGGCGATTTGTTCAATCAATTCAGCGTCAGCAACAGCCACATAGGGAGCACCCTTGAGGGGGCTCCAGTTCATGTGTTGCTTGAAGGCTTCTTCTAATGCTAAGTCGCAGACGTCGTTGCGGCCTTCATAGTAGTTGAGCAGACCGTCGAAGCCGATGCTCTTTACCGATGCGATGAACGAACCAGTGGGGGTGAAGGGCTGTAGGCCACCGCAGGTACCGATGCGTACGATGGTGAGGGTGCGGTGTTCGGGTTTCTCCGTACGGGTGTTGAAGTCGATGTTGGCCAAAGCATCGAGTTCGGTCAGGACGATGTCGATGTTGTCGCAACCGATGCCGGTGGAGAGGACGGTGATGCGTTTGCCCTGATAGGTGCCCGTGATGCTGTGGAACTCGCGGCTGCTGACCTCACATTCCCTGTCGGAGAAGTGCCCTGCGACGGTGCTGACTCTGTCTGGGTCGCCTACGAGAATGACGCGGTCGGCGAGTTGTTCGGGACGAAGATGGAGGTGGAATGCTGAACCATCTTCATTGATGATGAGTTCGGATGGCGGAAATGTTTTCATGAGACATCGGTTATTTGATAAGTTCTACAGAACGGATTTTCTTCTCAAGGGTGTGCGTTTCGACTTGCAGATCCATGATGCGTGCTTCGAGGTTGAGGATGGGCTGCCGGTTGGCGGGAGAGGTATCGCGCATCTGCTGTAGTTGTTCGTTAAGGGCGGTCAGGTTTTTCGTCTTCTGCATCCAGTCACGGCAGAGTTGCTTGGCTTCGGATGTCTTGAAGTCATCGAGGGTGTAGCAGGTCTTGGTGTCGTTGAGGACGAATTCGAAGTCTTTGTGACGGGTGGTGGATACTGTGGCCGAGAGTTGCTTGATGTGTCGGATGGCTTCGGCCTTTGCCTGTTGCTGTTCATCGGTCATGGGGATGGCGGTGAAGGAATGGAGTGATGCCGCGGCGCGGAGTTCATTGAGGTCGGTGGTTTCATAGTCGATGGTCTGACGGGAGTCGTTGGGGATGAAGGTGTAGATGCAGACCTTGCCGACAGGTTGATAGCGGTCACTGGCAAACCATCCGAGGCGGGCGGATTCGTCGATGACGAGCATGTAGTCGTTGGCGTAGGAGTTATAGGGGAAGCCCATATTGTCAGCCTGATAGAAACGCTTGGAGTCGCTGTCGTAGCGGGTGGCATAGAGATCGTAGTTGCCATAGCCGTCATCAGTTCGGGCGGCGAAGTAGAAAGTTTGACCGTCAGGCATGAGGAAGGGGTAGTTGATGTCGCCATCGATGCCGAGCCCTTCGATGATTTCGGCTTCAGTCAGTTTGCCGTTTTCGACATAGTGGCGCACGATTTGCAGGTTGGTGCTGTCAGAGCCTTCGGGGCGGAGAACCATGCCGTTGAGTTGGGTTTGGTATTGCACAATGTCGCCCTTGCTGGAGAGGGTTAGGGTGCCGAGGTCGGCAGAGATGGGGTAGGCTTTGAGGAAGTCCTTCTTGTCGATGACGGTGCTGTCGACGATGACCACGCGGTCCACGCCTCGGAGCCCGCGTTCACCATTGCGGCAGATGCTGATGACCTGGTCGAGGTCTTCGGTTGATTGACGTTTGCGCTTGGCGGCGGTTATGAGTTTTCTTGCGGCGGCATCGGCTTTGCTGAAGTGGAGGTTTATTATGTCAGCGTTGAGGTCTTCCAACGATGAAATGGGAACCAAGTCGGGATAGGTCGGGGGAACTGGCTCTGCGATACTGTCGGTAGTCTGAGCATGGATTGCGATGGCTGCCAAGGATATCATCAGTGTTATAATCTGCTTCATATTTATAATTGTATGTTGCTTATAATAAAGTGTACTTATGTGTTGGTATGTGTGCCGTCGGCATGAGCAGGTCAGACGAGTTCCACGATGGTGATACCAGCACCTCCAAAGCGGATGTCCTCGTCGTAGAAGTCGGCGACGGGGGGCATGGTGTTGAGGTATTGGCGGATGACGGTCTTGAGGGCTCCGGTACCGGTTCCGTGCAAGATTTTCACGCGGGAGGCGCGTGCCACCAAGGCGTCGTCGATGAAGTAGGTGACGGCTTGTATAGCTTCGTCGCCGCGCATGCCGCGCACATCGAGTTGCTCTTTGAAGTTGAGGGTGGTCTGGCGTATTTCGTTGCGGGTCTGTACGCTGACGAATGTGGCGGTCACGTTCTTCTCTTTCTTGGGAGGTTCGGCGGGCTCGAGACGGTCGAGTTTCACGTTGGTGGTGATGTGCCCAAAGATGACGGTGGCTTCATTGCCGCTGATTTTTTGGATTTGGCCGACAGTGGTCTGTCCCTTCATTCTCACGTAGTCGTTGGTTTTGAGGATGCGGAACTCTGTGTTGCCCTGCGATAGTTGTGGGTTTGCGGCCTTGTCTGTTCCCTTGTTCTTTTTCTTTTCCCTTCTTCTGACGAGTTTTTCCATCTGCCTTCTGATTTTCTCGTCGGCCAGGTCAGGGTCGATGTTGCGGATGTCCTGCTTGAAGTCGGCGAGGTCTTGCCGGATGATGCGGGTGCGCTCTTTCTCGGCCTGTGCCTCCTTGATGTCTTTAATGGTCTGCTCGATTTTTGCGTTGGAGTCCTTGAGCATCTGCTCGGCGTCCTCTTTGGCTCTGGCGATGATGGTCTTTCGTTCGTCGTGCAGCCGCTGGATGTCCTCTTCGTATCGCTGGATGGTCTGCTCCATCTGTTTTTCGTGCTGATGGATGCTCTGGCGCTTTTGTTCCCAGTATCGTTTGTCACGGACAATGTCCTGCAGGTATTTGTCGGAGTTAATATAGTCCCTGCCGACGATTTCGCTGGCATCGCGGATGACCTCGTCAGGGATGCCGGTCTTGCGGGCTATCTCTATGGCGAACGAACTGCCGGGGTTGCCGATGGAAAGGCGGAAGAGGGGCTGCATTTGCTGGCGGTCGTAGAGCATGGCGCCATTCACGATACCCTCAGTCTCTTGGGCGTAGTGCTTGAGGTTCTGGTAGTGGGTGGTGATGACGCCGAAGGCTCGTTTCCTGTTGAATACCTTGAGCATGGCTTCTGCCATGGCACCGCCAATTTGGGGTTCGGTGCCGCTGCCGAACTCATCGATGAGGATGAGGCTCTTTCCGTCGCAGTGCTTCATCATCTGCTTCATGTTGAGTAGGTGTGAGGAGTAGGTGGAGAGGTCGTTCTCCAGGCTTTGTTCGTCACCGATGTCGATGAAGATGCTGCGGAAGATGCCGAAGATGCTGCTCTTCGCCACAGGCACGGGCATACCGCACTGGAACATGTACTGAAGTAGACCAACGGTCTTCAGACAGACAGACTTGCCGCCGGCGTTGGGACCTGAGATGAGCAGGATGCGCTGCTTCTGCATCAGAGTGATGTCGAGGGGCACAACCTTCCTAGGGGTGTCCTCCCGATGTTTCATGTTGTAGGTGTCGAACTTGAGTTCTAGGAGCGGATGGATGGCGATGGCCCAGTCCAGCACCTGTTTGTTTTCCATGTGGGGTTCGGTGCTCTTGGTGATGATGGCGAACTTGGCCTTGGCACGGATGAAGTCGATGTGGGCGAGGAATTCATAGCTGCTGAGCATATCGTCCACTTCGGGGCGTACCATCTGGGTGAACTCCATGAGGATACGGTTGATTTCCTTCCGCTCTTCGCTCTCTAGCTCGCGGATGCGGTTGTTGGCCTCCACTACCTCGGCTGGCTCAATGAAGACGGTCCTTCCTGTGTCCGACTCGTCGTGGACGATGCCGCGGATTTTCCGTTTTAGGGCTGGTGCCACGGGGATGACCAGCCGGCCGTCGCGCAGGGTGGGGGACACGTCCTTTTCGATGAGTCCTTCGCCCTTGGCCGAGCGGAGGATATTCTGCAGGGCTTTCGATACGCTTCCCGCCGTCGATGCCAATTCCTGGCGGATTTGCAGCAGGGAGGGCGACGCTGTGTCCTTCACGTGGCCGAACTTGTCCAAAATCTGGTCAATGCGCCTGACCATTTGCGGATAGGTCTTTACATCCTGCGTCAGCGCGTAGAGATAGGGGAAGATCGGGATGGTTTCCTCCTCGTCGGAACAGCGGTGCAGGAACTCCACTATATTATATAATGTGTCGAGCGAGCGCTGCAGGCAGAAGAGTTCTTCCACGTCCAGACAGGTGTTTTGGATGCGGATGCGCTTGAGTGAGGGTCTCACGTCGAAGAAATTTTGGTCTGGGAAGTTCTCGTTGCTTTGTACGATGCCCATCATCTCCACCGTCTGCTTCACCTGCCGGCGGATATCGTCGAACTGAATCGAGAAGGTCATCTCCCTCACCCTTCCCTCGCCCAAAGGGCAGAGGCAGAGTGCAGTGAGCCGTCCTCTGATCTGGTCAAAGCCTATCTTCTGTTCGTATGTGTTCGGATAAATCAATGTCTTTTGTCTTAGTAGAGTACAAAGATACGGAAATTCCCGCAGATAAAATCAAGAAAAACGGGATTTTTGTTCTCCCTTCTCGTGTGAAACCTTCCCGATGACGCTGAGAGCCTCCCCCCGTGAAATACCATTTGAATTTTAACATATTGTCGCGAAAACGCCCTAAACAAAGGATTTCTTATTTTAAGAGAGCTCTTTTGCCAAAAATTCGGCGGTAATGCCTTTTTCGCTCGCGGCCACAGCTTCGGGGGTACCAGTGACGACGACCGTACCGCCAGCGCGCCCGCCCTCTGGACCCATGTCGATGATGTAGTCGGCAAGCTTGATGACGTCTAGGTTGTGCTCGATGACGATGACGGTGTTTCCCTTGTCCACAAGGCGGTTGAGTACGACCATTAGCGTGCGGATGTCCTCGAAGTGAAGCCCCGTCGTCGGTTCGTCAAGGATGTAGAGCGTCTTGCCCGTGTCCTTCTTGGCCAGTTCGGTGGCAAGCTTCACGCGCTGACTCTCGCCGCCAGAGAGGGTTGAGGATGGCTGGCCGAGCTTAATATAGCCGAGCCCCACCTCCTGTAGCACCTTGATTTTGCGGAGTATCTTAGGTTGGTTCTCGAAGAACTCGACGGCTTGGTTGATGGTCATGTCGAGCACGTCGGCGATGCTCTTGCCTTTGAAACGCACCTCCAAGGTCTCGCGGTTGTAGCGCCTGCTGTGGCATGCCTCGCATGGCACCAGCACGTCGGGAAGGAAGTTCATCTGGATGGTCTTGTAGCCGTTGCCGCCGCAGACCTCGCAGCGTCCGCCCGCCACGTTGAATGAGAAACGACCTGGCTTGTAACCACGCATCTTCGACTCGGGCATCTGGATGAAGAGGTGTCGGATGTCGGTGAAGACATCGGTGTAGGTGGCAGGGTTGGAGCGTGGTGTGCGTCCGAGAGGAGATTGGTCAACGCTCACGACCTTGTCAAGGGCCTCGGCACCCTCTATGCGTTCGAAAGGCAAGGGTTCTTTCTGCGAGTGGTAGAAATGCCGGCTCAAGTAGGGCTGGAGTGTCTCGTTAATGAGGGTAGATTTGCCGCTGCCGCTCACGCCGGTCACGCAGACGAGTATCCCCAGCGGAATCTCCACACTCACATTCTTCAGGTTGTTCCCCCTGGCGCCGATGATGCGAAGGATCTTCCCGTTGCCCTTCCGCCTGACGGGAGGAATCGCTATCCTCTCCCTCCCGTTGAGGTACCGCGATGTCAGCGTGTCGGTCAAGAGCATCTCCTCGGGAGTTCCCTGAAAGACCACCTCGCCACCCTTGCGTCCGGCCAGCGGACCCATATCAACAATGTAGTCGGCATTGAGCATCATGTCCTTGTCGTGCTCCACCACAATGACTGTGTTGCCCTCGTCGCGCAACTCCTTGAGCGAACGGATGAGCCGAACGTTGTCGCGCTGATGGAGACCGATGCTCGGCTCGTCCAATATGTATAGTACGTTCACCAGCTTCGTTCCAATCTGGGTGGCAAGTCGGATGCGTTGGCTCTCCCCACCGCTCAGCGTGGCAGACCCCCGCGAGAGGCTCAGGTAGTTCAGCCCCACATCGAGCAGGAACTTCAGCCTCGTACTGATTTCCTTCACAATCTCATGAGCAATGGCTCGCTGTTTCGGTTCCATCCGTCCTTCCACAGCAGTCACCCAGTCGTAAAGCCCCTGAAGCTCCATGTCCGACACCTCGGCAATGTTCTTGCCGCCAATGCGGAAATGCAACGCCTCGCGGTTTAGACGCTTCCCATAACATTCGGGACACTCTACCATCTTGTCGACAGACTCAGCCCACTTTTCCGCCCAAGCCCTCTGCTCCTCGATGTTCAGTCCCTGCACATACGCCGCCATCTCCAGGTAATCCACATCATCCACATTGACTGCCGGTACCATGCCCAGCCCTTTGCAGTGCGGACACGCACCTTGCGGAGAGTTAAACGAAAAATTGTTCGGCGCAGGGTCGCGGTAGCACAACCCCGTTGATGGACACATCAGACGCTTGGAGTAGTGTTTGATGGCTGAGGGTAGGGCATCCTTTCGCTGGTCAGAATGCTGTACGGATTTGTCCACGACCATCACCTGTCCGTCACCCATCTTCATCGCCACTTCAAGACTCTTCTTCAGCCGCTCCTCATCCTTTTCACTGACTGCCAATTTGTCAATCACCACCTCAATGTCGTGATTCTTGTATCGGTCCACCTTCATGCCCTCAGTCACATCCACAATCTCCCCATCCACACGAGCATACAGATAGCCCTTCTTCCTGATGCTCTCGAACAACTCTCGGTAATGCCCTTTGCGGCTCTGCACCACCGGCGCAAGCAGATAGATGCGCCTGCCTTTATACTGCTCCAGAAGAAGATGCAGCACATCCTCCTCCGTATATTTGACCATTTTCTCCCCCGTCTCATAACTGAACGCCTCACCGGCACGAGCATAAAGCAAGCGGAGGAAATCATAGATCTCCGTCACCGTACCCACCGTTGATCGCGGGTTCTTGTTGGTTGTCTTCTGTTCGATGCTGATGACAGGGGAGAGCCCGCTGATTTTGTCCACATCGGGACGCTCCATCCCCCCCAGAAAATTACGAATATAAGCGCTGAAGGTCTCAATGTAACGTCTCTGACCCTCAGCGAAAATGGTGTCGAATGCCAGCGACGACTTGCCGCTGCCGCTCAGTCCTGTGATAACTGTCAAACTGTTGCGAGGAATTTCCACATCAATGTTTTTCAAGTTGTGGACCCTTGCCCCCTCAATCTTAATCATTGGCCTCTCCCTTAATCATTGGTCACCTCCGCCACCAGCAGTGTTCTCGGTTCCCTCACGAAATCCTTTCATCACAGTGATGGCCTTCTTGAACTTATACTCCTTACCATCACTGCCCAACCCATAGAGGTTCATGTAATAGACGCCATTCTCCACCACCTTCCCATCTTTCTTTCCGTCCCAAAGAATGAGTTTGTTGGGTTCACCTTCCACATGCTTGGCGCTTTCGAGAGTGACTGTGTGGAGTTTCGCTCCCCATCGGTCGAAGAATTTGACATCGAGCTTCACGATTGATTGTGCCGTGATGCGGTATGTGTCGTTGATGGAATCGTTGTTAGGAGTGAACGCATCAGGACAAGTCAGTTTCGACTCGCTGATAACCACATTGATGACATCACTCTCGTACTCGATTGTGTCGTTTTGGAGCGAGAAAGTGACGTACAACTTGATGCCATACCCTCCAGACCTCGTCAGCGTATAGGTGGTGTTCTCTTCAAAACGCGTTACCAGCGGCGAGTCCTCACTCCCGTTCTCCTTGGTGCTCCAGATTCTCCATTCGCAGATGTATTTATAGCCGTCGGGGTTGCCCACATTGCCCTTCAACTGAATCTGCAAAGGAGCCTGAGCCGTCGCTGACTCACCCGCAGTTACCTTGACAGTGTCCTCTTCATCGATGGAATAGAAAATGGCGACAGGGTTGGCACCCGTTTCGTCAGGTGGAAGAATCTCCTGACTGCCGGACTGGTGGTCACCATTGTCCTGATCGTTATTATCCTGGTCTTTTGTGGTTGGGTCGCCATTTCCATTTTCAGAATTTTCGCTGCTGGTTTCTTGGCGGGTTGACAGATCTTCGTCAAGGATGTCGTTGCTGCATGCCATTGTCAGCACCATGCATCCGATGGCCAATATCATCTTTATCTTGAAACTCATTTTGTCGGCTTTTATTTGTACTTTTTCATGCAAAATTACTCAATCTATTCCTAAAAATACACGAATTTCGTCTTAAAAAAGCTCAACAAGCGGTTTTAATTTGCTCTGATGGGCTTTTTTCACTAATTTTGCCCCTCGAAATTAATAGGACATTCATAAAAGATGAAGAAAATAACCCTTTTTTGCATGGCACTCGCGTTGGCTTTGATGGTCAATGCACAGACGACAAAAAAACATGAAGTGCAATCAGGTGAGACGCTCTACAGCATCGCTCGACTGTATAATGTAGCAGTGGCTTCGTTGCTCCAAATTAATCCAGGATTGGATTCCGACCATATCATGGCTGGGCAGACCATCAATGTTCCGGCCAACGCCCAACAGACGACAGTAACGCCTGTGGCCACTCAGCAACCCGAACAGCAGACCATTCAGCAGCAGGTGTTGCAGCAAGTTCGTCAGCAGGTTCAGGCCAAGCAGGGAATTGAAGTGCCATCGACCCCTAACCGGCCCCGTTACAAGACGATGCACGAGGTGCAAAAGAAGGAGACCCTTTATTCAATTTCTCGTCAGTATGGTGTGACAGTGGATCAGCTCATCAATGCCAACCCCGACCTAAAGAAAGGTAAACTGAAGAAGGGCGTCGTGCTCAACATCCCTTATACGATGGCGGAGGACGTGGAATATCAGGTAGAACAACAGCGTATTAAAGAGGAGGAAAGCAAACCCAAGGTCATCATGTATCCGACCATTAAGGTGGCTGTCATTCTTCCGTTCTCCAAGACCGAGGAAAAAGTGAGTGCAGAGTCGCAGAAGATGATCAACCTCTATCAGGGCTTCCTTCTCGCCGTCGATTCCATGAAACAGCATGGTTGTAATGTTGAGGTTTTCGCTTACGATGAAGTAAGTCCCGTCACCCCTGTCGCAAGCATTCTGCAACGTGCCGAGATGAAGGAAATGCAACTGATTATCGGTCCAATCCGTCAGTGGAATCTGAAGAGTGTGGCGGACTTTGCCCATCAGAACGGCATCACACATGTTGTGCCCCTCTCCAATGAACTGTCCCTGGTCAACGAACATCCCACGACCTTTCAGGTCAACACCAACAACTCTTTGGTGTACAATCAGGTGTACAACCGCTTCTGCGTGATGCATCAGAATCACAATGTTATATTTGTCAGCATGAACGACCGTGGCGACAATATGCCGTACATTGCAGACTTCAAGAAAAATCTTGAGGAGAAGGGCGTTCAATACATCAATGCCTCTGTGGGTGACTTTGCCACAGTGCATGATGCGTTGAAGCCTGGTGTCAGCAATGTCATTATTCCAACCAGTGGTTCATCCGCTGCATTCGAAACACTCTGTAAGAAACTGGATGCACTTAACCTTACTACAGAATATTCGGTTCAGTTGTTCGGCTTCCCTGAGTGGCAAACCCTGACCAATAAGTATGACAAGTATTTGGGAAAATATCAGTGCCAGTTCTTCACTTCGTTCTATAGTAATAGTTTTTCTCCTCGCACACAGCAGTTCAATTCCCGCTTCCGTCGTTGGTTCAATCAAGACCAGTACAATAGTTTTCCAAAATACGGTGAATTGGGTTATGACATCGGGGCTTATTTCCTGAAAGGACTAAAGGATTTCGGCTCTTCCTTCTACGAGAATATCCACAACTATTCCTACATCTCGATGGAGTTTCCCATGATGTTTGAAAAGAAGAACTCATGGTCGGGCTACCAGAACCTCTCCATGATGATTGTGACGCATCGCACTGATGGTTCTGTGTTTGTGAGGTAAACTGATGAATCCAAAGTCTTTCATATTATTTGCTATTTCTTTCATCGCTGCTTCCCTTTCCTATGCTCAGGTGGGAGAGCATCGCTATGATTTGTCTATCGGTGTCACTGGCGGTTATACCATGAACACGATGGATTTTGTGCCGAAGATTAAGCAGAGACAGAAAGGCTCTCCCATGATAGGATTCGCCTCCCGTTTTGTTTGCGAGAAATATTTCACGACCATTTGTGCTGTCGAACTTGAACTGCAGTACAATAACCTGGGTTGGGAAGAGGTCATTGAGGACGGTTCACTGAATACCTATAAACGCGATTGGCACTTTATAGAAATGCCCGTTCTCATGCAAATGGGCTGGGGACGTGAACGTCGTGGTTTCAAGTTCATCTTTGAGGCAGGTCCGCAAATAGGTCTCTATCTGTCGGGCAAGGAACACATGGGTGGTGATGGTCCGTGGGACACGTCCAATCGTCCCAATGGTGTAGTTTATCAGTATGGCAAAGATCCTGACCGCAGGTTTGATTATGGAATTGCCGCAGGTCTCGGCTTGGAATTTTCATCTTCTATTGGTCACATCCTTCTTCAAGGTCGTTATTACTATGGGTTGGGCGATATGTACGATAACAGCAAGCGTGGCAAGTTCGGCCGTTCTGCAAATCAGACAATTATGGTTAAAATGACCTATCTCTGTGACCTCATCCGCACTAAAGGCGACAATATCAAATAAATCACAATGGCTCGAAAACTATTCTGTGAAATCTCTCCGTTCACCTATCGTATCTCTACGGAAAAAGAGATAATGAAGCGCCATTTGAGAGATTTTTGTCAAAAGACTCATTTTGCCAAAGAGCAGCGTGAAGAGAACTCTTTGCCAGTTATTATCTACCGTCACAATTCTCTCATCCGTCGCAGGCTGGGCAATGTCAATATGCAATTACAAGAGAACAAAGCTGTTAATCTTGCATT
Organism: uncultured Bacteroidales bacterium; assembly: GCA_902803605.1. Classification (GTDB taxonomy): domain Bacteria; phylum Bacteroidota; class Bacteroidia; order Bacteroidales; family Bacteroidaceae; genus Minthosoma. The sequence goes on from CADCQH010000117.1 coordinate 12,772, forward strand.
GGCAGTCAAGCATATTGATGGTCTTCTGATTCATCCAGGAGAGACTTTCTCCGTGTGGAAGTGTATTGGACGAACTACTGAAAGCAAAGGTTATAAGGAGGGACTGACCATTACTCATGGGAAACCTGCAACTGGCATTGGAGGTGGTATGTGTCAGCTGTCCAATTTGATTCATTGGATGGTGCTCCATTGTGACTTGACCATTACGGAGCATCACCATCATGATGCGCTTGACCTTTTCCCTGATCATGGTCGTCAGATTCCTTTCGGCACAGGCACCAGCATTTCCTATAATTATATAGACTATCGAGTCAAGAACAACACTTCCAACACCTACCAACTCCGTCTATGGGTGGATGACGAATATCTTTGTGGTGAATTGCGTGCCGAAGAACCTCTTCAGTACACATACCATATCCATGCTGAAGATGAATATTTTTCAGAGGAGGATGGGGTAGTATACCGTAATGGTAAAGTCTATCGTGACACAATTGACCGTAATACAGGAGAATGCATAGAGCATCAACTCATTCGCACCAACCATGCCAGAGTTATGTATGAGTGTCCTCCCTCGATGGTGATTAGGAAATTGTGATGATGATGCAATAAGCAGATAAGTCCCCCACAGGATTAAAAAATGTTAGGGTGAATCACTATGAATAGTGGATCACCCTAACAAAAAATTGCTTATCTCACGACAAGCAATCTTTACTAACCTTAAAATAAATCTAATACCATGAAAAACACGTTGCAA
>CADCQH010000118.1 GCA_902803605.1 uncultured Bacteroidales bacterium
AAGAAATTCCGTGACCTTGGAATCATCGCCAGAACAGGCAGCGACAAGAACGGGTTATGGGTAATAAATAAAGGAAAGGAGGAATAGTATGGTGGAGTGGAAGAAATGGGGAGATTGGGTTATTTCTTCAATTTTTGTATTAATCAGGTATGGAACAGGAAGACGACCAAGGTTGAGCGGACAATAATGATCAATAATGAACAATAATTATCGATAAGGAACCAATCGATTTGTGGCGAAAGTTTGTTAAAAGACGAATATTTTGAATTTTTTTGGTGAAAAAATTTGTAGTGTGAGAAATTTGTTGTTACTTTGCAAGGTTTTTCCGCTCTGCGAAAACGGAAGTGGGGAGGCAATGAGAAAATACTGCATGAATCAATCAATATTTCAACCTAAAAACAACCCGACAAAGACAAAGAAACGAACAAGTAACAAAGTACAAAGCACTGACGGATGCTGATTGAAAAAACGAAATCCGTGACTCCAAAAGTCAAAAGTTTATAGATGTTTTTATGATGTTGCCCATGGGTGTGGGTGGTGCTGCGTCTGCGCTCTACGCTACGGACACCACTTCCTGAACTGCGGCCAACAGTAACGGCTCCGACGCTGCCAAATGCAGCCTTCTCCTCTAAAAAACAGATATTTATATCATAAATTCAACCCTTTTTAATTCAATCATTATATGACGCTTGTACCAGAACTTTTAAGACTTAATCAACTGGTCAGAGGAAATAACCTCCTTGAGTTCCTGACCAAAGTGCCCACTCTTTATAAAGAAGATGTCCTCGCCCGAAAATTCAGAGAGGTGACGGAGGAAGACCGACACATGACGGTCATGTGGTATTACCAACGCACGCAAATCGTGCTCGTCTGTCTGGAATACCATAAGAACAAGAAAGACTATCTGGTCTGTGAGGATGATTCTGATGGCGCACCCAGGTATTACAGTGAGGATGGTAATTATGTCAGTCCTGTCTATCGGATGAAGAAACTGAGGGAAGAGGTGTCAGGACTGCTCAAGGAGAGGCGGCTCCTCTACAATGCCATTTGGATTGTGTATGCCACGGACGTCCACCTGATGAACAAGGATGCATATACAGATGATGTGTGGTTGCAGGATAAGGTGCTGGTCTTTGACAGACAGCGGATTTTACCGTCTAAATGCTGTGTGGAGAATATTCCTGAGAACAATACAGGGGCGCTCCAATTCAAATATGCTGATATGGACACCAAATGGGGCACGGCTGAAGAAGAGGTGGAAGAAGATGTGGAGGATGAGGAAGAAGATGATGATGATTTGCTCGCAGATTATGTTGACCCGCTGTTTCCTTTTGGCCGACCTTCTTCCATGCAGGATGAGACGCCCCAGCACGACAAGGACTCGCCCTTCCTGCCTCAGTTGGATGACGGGTTGAGGGCAGAGGTCTATCCCTGCATCGAGGAGCCTGAGAAGATGTTTGAGGAGATGATTGGGTGTCAGGAAATCAGGGAACAGATTCGTCAACTGACGACCTTGCACAGTTACAACCTCAAGATGCGCAAGTATAATCCCAAGGCTCAGCAGCATGAGATGACGCTGCACGCCATCTTCCACGGATCGCCTGGCACGGGCAAGACCACCATCGCCCGACTCTACGCTTCGCTGCTCCATCAGGCTGGGGCGCTGACACACGGACATGTGGTGGTGGCGTCGAGAAGCACCTTCCTCGGCACGAACTTTGGCGATGAGGAGAAGGCGGTGCACGCTGTGCTGAACGCTGCCAAGGGTGGGGTGCTCATGATTGACGAGGCGTATCTGCTGAATCCTCCCCATCCTAACGACCCTGGCAAGCATGTCCTGCAACTGATGATGCCCATGCTGGCTGATGAGAAAGAACGGGACATCGCCATCGTGCTCTGCGGCTATTCTGAACCGATGGAACGGCTGCTGAGCCTGAACGAGGGGCTGGCGTCACGTTTCCCCAACCGTTTCAAGTTCCCTGACTTCACGGTTCCGCAGTTGCTCGAAATCAGCAAACGGCGCATCAAGAAGTTCGACTACCATTTCACACCCAAGGCTTGGAAACTGTACAAGGAGCTGGTGAATCGGGTCTATGACCATCGTGAGAAGAAGAACTGGGGCAATGCCAGAGAGATGGGGCAACTCCTGGACAAGATTTACATCCGTCATGCCAATCGCTGCATGACAGCCTCTGACCCCAAGAAGATGTTTGCCATCACGGTGGCTGACATCAAGCCTGTGGAGAGTGGGCTCTCCTTCAGCCCCCAGCATCGGATTGGGTTCAGAGTTTAGGTTTAGGGTTTAGGGCTGATTCCTAAGTAGTTGAAGAACTGGTCTGGCCAGAAGTTCATGATGAGTTCGTCAGGGAAGTCGGTCTCTGCCAAGAGGGGCAGGAGGCGTTCGTAGTCGGCTATCTGGAAGGAGATGTGGGCGTCACTGCCTAGGATGGTGGGCACTCCATGCTTCTTGCAGAGGCGCAGAATCTCCAGGTTGTTGGCACGTGCTGCTGGCTTCTTTCGTTGGGGCGCCAAGGAGTGGTTGTTGATTTCCAGCAGGGTGTGGGATTCCTTGGCGGCCAATACCAGGGGCTCGAAATCGAGGTCGGCTGTGCCGTCGCCAGGATGGCTGATGATATGAATCTTGGGATGGCGTATGACCTTCAGCATTCCTTGGGTGTTCTCCTCCCTGGTGCCTCCCTGCCAGCACTTCTGGTGCATACCGGCAATGGCAATGTCGAGCATGTCGAGGTGCTCGTCGTCAAGGTCGAGGGTGCCTTGGGTGTCGAGGATGTTGATTTCGCAGCCCATCAGGATTCTGACCCCATACATCTGACGGGGCACGACAAACATGTTTCTGAAATAGACCAGAGGGCAGGTGCCCTTGATGGTGGGACCGTGTTCTGTGATGCCCAACACCTGCAGGCCTTTGTCGGCTGCTGCCTGCACCATTTCCTGAAGACTGCTGTAGGCATGTCCTGATGCTACTGTATGAGTATGTGCGTCTATGAGTACTTTCTGCATATTGCGATTTGAGTGAATTTTGGAGTACAAATGTACAGATAAATTGGCGAAAGGCGAAGGATTTGCGAAAAAAAGTGCCCACATCATCTACGGACAGCTCCAAAATTTGTTTTTTCTCTCACTTAATCGTATCTTTGTCCCCAAGAAAACTGAAACGCCTATGAGTACCTATCTTGCAAGAATATTGATGGTCAGCATGATGTTGACGTGTGGCATAATGGGCTTCAGCCAAGAGGAACAGACGCCCCCTGCGCCTACCGTCATGGATTCGCTGAAGAGCGTGAATGACTCGATTGTGGAGTCGTTGACCCACCAGATTCAGGAACTGAAACTGCAGGGCATCATGATGCAGGAGCAGTTGGAACGGACGGGCAAGAGTGCCAAGGAGGATTCGCTGCGACAGGTTGAGCGCAAGGCCCGTGTGGACTCGCTGAGGAACGTGACTCCAGGTGCGCCCCTGGTCATCGAGGGGGACACGCTGCTGGTCATCTATGCCCGCAAGGGTGGTATGCTGCCTGAGGCACGTGTGCGGTCTGTGAAGAGCAAGATTTATGAAGTGGGCAAGCGTCTGACGATGTTTGTCGATTCCATCTATGTGTTCGACAGCGAGATGTCGTCGGACGTGATGGTGGGTGAGGATGTCATCTTGAGCGTGACCGACCTCGATGCCTTGTGGATGGGCATGGAACGTGTGGAGTTGGCAAACACATATAGTGAGGCCATCAGCAAGAAGGTGAACGAACTGCATGAGGCCTACGGCTTGCAGCAGAAGTTGCAGAGTCTGGGCTGGGTGGCACTCATCATCGCTGTGGAGGCGTTGTTCATCTGGTTCATCGTGTGGCTGTTCCGTCGTTGGAAGTTTAGCCTAACCCGCAAGTTGCTGCGAAACATCAAGTCCGTCAGCATCAAGAACTATCCTTTGCTCGACACCCATCGTTTGGGGGTTGCCATCATCTTCGTGCTCAATCTGGTACGCCTGGTGCTCATCCTGCTGGTGCTGCTTGTGGGACTCGGCTTCATGTTCTCCTTCTTCCCTGAGACCAAGGCTTTCACCTACACGGCTGTGGGGCTTATCTGGAACCCTCTCAGCGATATCCTCGAGTCGGTGGTGGACTATCTGCCCAAACTCTTCAAAATCATTGTCATCATCATCTGTTTCCACTACTTGCTGAAACTGATTCGCTACTTTGCCAACGAGGTGGCGAGCGGGCGACTGAGAATCAATGGTTTCTATGCCGACTGGGCCATGCCCACCCATACCATCCTGCGTGTGCTGCTCTACTCGTTCATGCTCGTGATGATATGGCCCTTGCTCCCCAACTCCGACTCTGAAATCTTCCAAGGCGTGTCCGTCTTCATTGGTGTGGTGGTGTCGCTTGGTTCCACGTCAGTGGTGGGCAATGTGATGGCAGGGCTGGTGATGACCTATATGCGTCCCTTCCATGTGGGCGACTACATCCGCTATGACGATACAGAGGGTGAGGTCATCGAGAAGAGTATGCTGGTGACACGCATCCGTACCCGCAAGAACGAGATTGTCACCATCCCCAATTCCAACATGATGAGTTCGCAGACCTTCAACTACTCGCTGTCTGCACAGTTGTATGGCGTCATCGTCCACACGAAAATAACGATTGGCTATGACGAACCCTGGCAGAAGATTGAGCGTCTGCTGGTGGAGGCTGCAGACAAGACAGAGGGCATCAACAAGTACCCCAGACCCTTTGTCCGCATCACCACCCTCGATGACTTCTATGTGGAATATGAAATCAACGGTTGCACAGAACGTGCCAAGACCTTGCCTGTCGTGTATTCAACCCTCCATCAGAACATCCTCGACACGATGCATGGGGCAGGCGTGGAGATCATGTCGCCACACATTGAGGCACGACGTGACGATCTGCCCCTGCAGATTCCACAAAAAGAAAAATAGGCTGTAGGAATTTGTCAGAAGGATGAATCAGGTGTTCGTCTGGATATCATCATCCTTGCAGACGTTTTTGATGCTTTTTCGAAGGCTTCTCGTCCAGACAGTTGTTCATCCAGTTGCCAGACAGCACTTGCCCATTGGCAGTCCGATAGACCCCATAGCCTTGACGTGTGCCATGATGGAATTGTCCCATGTATAATGCTCCATCTGCATAGAGATAGGTGCCTTCCCCCTCAAATTCAGAGAGAACGAACGTGCCCTCATAGATGGCGCCATTGGCATATCGATAACAGCCATATCCCTCCTTCTCGCCATTCACCCACTGACCGATGTACACATCGCCATTGGCATACTTGTAGGTGCCTTGTCCATGTCGAAGGTTATTCTGCCACTGTCCCATATAGACGTCTCCAGTGGTCGAACGGTACACGCCAAACCCTGTACGCTGGTCATTCGCCCAGTCGCCTTCATAGGTGTCACCATTGGCCATATACAGAACACCCTTGCCGTGTCGCATACCAAGGTGCCAGTCTCCCTTATACTCGTTTCTTTTCTCTTGATAGAAAGCAGTTCCTTCTCTCTCTTGAAGGCCATCATGGAAATATCCTTGATAGACGTTGCCGTCTGCCCATCGGTAAATGCCGTATCCTTCAAACTTTCCATCTTGGAGCATCCCCTCGTACACATCACCATTGGCGTATTCATGTACCGTATAGGTTTCTTCTTTTGTCTCCTTCTTTTTCTTCAGTGACTTGTCAACCGTCCTGGGTTGGGGGCTGGCAGTCTTCAGATTCTGCGCAAAAGATGAGCCTGTCATGAGGCAGGCACACAGCAATAAGTTATACTTTTTCAAAATTAATCAGATAGTTTTTTAGTATGGAAAAAATTAGGTTTTAGATATTGATTTATACACTTTTCTATTAAAAGGCGTACAAAAGTATTGAGTTTTCCACAAACTACCAAAGAGTTGGACACAAAAAACGTCTTTTTTCGTCGCTAAATTCTCATTTTCTCAAAAAAGGCAGGGAAATACTGGAAAATGGAGACCAGAACGGGCTTTTGGAAGGTTTAGGTTGACGTTAGGGCTAACGTTTATCACCTCGTCAGCGAGAAGGACATTTTGACACCAAAGTCGGCTGTGGTGGTGGGATAGGATGATTGTGAGACGAGGGGAACATTGCGCTGCCAGTCGAGGAAGCCAGAGAGGGTGAGGAGTCGGCTGAAGGTGTAGTTGGCAGTGATGGCAAGTTTGTAGGCGGTGGCTCCACCTGTGGCTGTGGTCACAGCTGTCTGGATGTTACGGTTGAGCGCATTCTGCATGCGGTAGGAGAAGTCAGCATGAAGGTCAAGGTCGTGGCTGACGGTGTTGCGAGTGTTGCGTGTGCTGGTGTTGTTCCTTGTGTCATCATTCTTCTTGTTCTTCGACTTCGACTTGGACTTCCTGCCCTCATTGCTCTGGATGGATTTGGCTCCAAAGAGGTTGAGGTCTTTGATCTTATAGCCCATGCCGATGACGAGGTCGTTGGAGAAGTTCTCTGTAAGTGCCACGCTCGTCATC
>CADCQH010000119.1 GCA_902803605.1 uncultured Bacteroidales bacterium
CTGCTTTCCGAGCCGCTCGGCGAGCTGTCCTGAGGGTCGATTCTGCTTTCCGAGCCGCTCTGCGACCTGTCCCGAGGGTCGATTCTGTTTTCCGAGACGCTCTGCGACCTGCCCCGAGGGTCAGTTCTGCTTTCCGAGCCGCTCTGCGACCGTTTTTCACCTTCCGGCGAGAAAGGAAAGGAGGGCGGCGCCGTCCGCCGTGGCGGAAGCGCCGCCCTCCTCGGGTTTGTCGTGGTTGCTCACACGTAGCGTTACTCCAGCGTGAACTCGATGCTGCTCGCAAGTGAGGGTTCCTGACATCTTAACTTATCATAAAATCGGGAGGGTGTTTTAATCTTTTGCGGATTGGAATGCTCTAATCAAGTAAAATCATCAACAGAAACAATCACTTCACGAATCAACTATGAACAAAAAGGTTATCATGGCTTGGATGCTCACCCTGACGATGGGAAGCGTGTGCCAGGCAGAAGACATCACCATCCATTACAACGGCGCCACCGCCAAGGTGGAGCAGAAAGCAAAAGACAGCGTCAACGTCACCGTCGAAGGGACCCGCGTGAGCATCGTGAGCCAATATACTGCCCACAAGCTGAGCGTGCGACTGACGGGCAAGAGCGATGACGGCCAACTCATGCTGAAGACCGCCGGCAAGGCGACAGTGACGCTCGACAAACTGAATCTGACCAGCCAGGAGGGCGCCCCGCTCGACCTCAGAAACAAGAAGAAGGTGGAGGTGGCCGTGGCCAACGGCACGGAGAACACGCTCTGCATCGCCGCCTGCAACGACACCGCCAACAACAAGGCGGCAACCATCTGGGCGAAGGACAAAATCCTACTCTCGGGAAAGGGCACCCTCAACGTCATCGCCACAGGTGACGGATGCCGAGGCATCAAGTCGAAGGACGACATCACCATCGAGGACGTCACGCTGAACGTCACCACCTCCGGCAACCACCTTGGCGAGAAGCCTTTCAGTTTCGGCGGATTCCCAGGGTTTGGCGAGGGTGAGATGCCCGACTTCGGAAACTTCCCTATGCCCGACTTCGGAAACTTCCCAATGCCGGAGGGTGGAAACTTCCAGATGCCGGAAGGTGGATTCCCTAACTTTGGCGGCTTCCCAGGCTTCGGCGGATTTGACGCGCCAGCAGACAGCACCCGTCAGGGAGGCTTCCCAGGCTTCGGAGGGTTCCCAGGCTTCGGCGGCATGCGTCCTGAAAACAACGACAGCACCCGTCAGGGAGGCTTCGGTGGATTCGGTGGCTTCGGAGGCTTCGGTGGCTTCGGAAATGCTGACGGGGAGAATGAAGATGGCGAGGAAGGCGGAGGCTTTGGCGGATTCGCCGGCAAACATAAATACGTGCCCTCGACCAAGGGCATCGCATCGAAGGGCAAGGTCATCATCAACAGCGGCAACGTGACCGTGAGAACCACCACTGACGGCGCTGAGGGCATCGAAGGCAAAGAAGGTGTCATCGTCAATGGCGGGAAGGTGGATGTGATGACCACCGATGATGCCATCAACGCCAACGCCACCATCGAGTTCAACGGCGGCGTGGTCATCGCACGAAGCAAGGGCAACGACGCCGTGGACTCCAATCCCAAGGGCGGATTCTTCATGCCATTCGGAGGCAACAACAACCAGGAGGATGCAGACCCCGCCATCGTCATCAACGGCGGCACCGTCTATGCCTGGAGCCAAGTTGGCTCGCCAGAAGAGGGACTTGACTGCGACTTCGCCCCGCTCGTCATCGAGGGCGGCACCATCTTCACCGTCGGCGGCGGCATGGGCGAGATGCCTTCCGTCCCCACCAACTACACGTCCAAACAACCCTCTGCCCTGCTCATAGGCCTCAACGTCGTGAAGGACGAACCCATCTATCTCTACGACAACAAGAACAAGCTCATCGAGACCATCACCGTCCCCTTCTCCATGCGACGCAGCGCCAGCCTCGTCAGCAGCGCCGCCTTCCAAGTGGGCGAAACCTATACGGTGAAAACCAAGGACTACGAGAAGACCTTCACGCTCAGCGAGAACTTCACGGCTGTCAGATAAGAGCCATCACATCCATTCCAAAACCAAGGGGCATCCGACTGAACGGATGCCCCTTGGTTTTAACCCAAATCGGTCATTAGAGATGTGGGGTTATCGATTCCCCTTCTCAAATTCTCTCAGTTTGTTGAGATAGTAGGCGCGGAGGTCATCCCATTTGTAGTAAGGATACTGGTCGGTGGGAACGGGAAGGGTGGCTTCCTTCTCGTTGAGCAGTGCCTTGACGAGGATGGGCGCATTGAGCTTAGCGTTCTTGGGACGATAGAACACGAGTTGGATGTTGCAGGCCATCGGATAGATGCGATAGTTCACCCAATAGTCCTCAAGATGGTCGAGGTCCTGCACCTGACGTCCGCAGCTGTCAAGCTCCAAAAGACAAGCGAGCGGCATGACGCACACCTCGTGTCCGAAGCGAAGAGTGGCCCCGTTCTTGAATGTCTTGGATGCCATGATGGTGTCGGTGGTCTCAAGGATATTGTGCAGGAGATCCGCCTGGTTAAACTGCATGATGCTGCCCGTCTGAGGTGCTGCGCCATAACCAAGATACCAGTCGATATTGACGATTTTCCATAAGTCATAGCATTCCTCAGTCGTGAAGAGATTCCACATGTCCTCACCATTTCCATGACTCTGCATGTTGGTGACCACACCGAAGACGGAGCGCATGAAAGCACGGGGACGGAAATCTTCATCAGTCCAGAAACTCTCGTCGGTGAAGAGGGCACGGCAGAAACGCTCAGGATGCGTGTACTTCTTGACGTACTGATTGACGATGTTGCCACGGTCACGGCTGGCATCCTTGAGTCGCTGACTGAACTGGTGGTTGAGGTAGTACTGATAGGACTCGCTCACATCGTTGTGCATCTTCATCTTGGGATTGAAAGCCGTGAGTTCTTCACACTCGGCGGTCATGCTGAGAATGCATCGGACCACCACTGTGCTGCGGGCATCAACCTCGGCATCCTTGCCACTGAAGATTTCAGGGAAGTTTTCAGTCATGCGGCGACCAATGCCGTGATGCTGCAATTCGCCGATGTCGGAGAGTTCGCCCAAGCGTCCCTTGGTGGTGGGATAGAAACGCTCCAGTTTCTCGTAAGCCTCAAGTCCGAGGGGAGTGAGCACGTTCTGCTCCTTGGCACGGCGGAAAACACGAATGACGTTCAGGTAGTCGTTGTCATTGATGAGCCAACGGGAACCGTGACGCCCGTAGTGGGACATATAGAAAGGCTCATAGCCCTTGGGAGCCTTGGTCAATGGCTGTGTGGGAGCCTGATAGGCCATGTGGTTGGAGCCAGACTTGAGAATGTCGGCATAGATTTCTTCCTTGGCGGTCTGTGCGAAGGAAGTAAGAAACGAGCAGATGAAAGCTAAAAGTGCGAATGTCTTTTTTATCATATTGGTTTTGATTAATGTAATTTATCGTGATAAAAGAGTTGGCAGAGAACTGCATGATGCTGTCAGAACACGTCAATCGTAAGACGCGAAATTGGCATTACGTCCAAGGTCATGATAAGCATTCTGGAGGAGCTGGGGCGTGATTTCGAAGTCACGGTTAATGGGACGGTCTTCATCCTTGAGGGAATGGGAGAACATCCAGTCGTAGGTCTGATAGCAGTAGAAAAGGCGCGCCAGACGTCCGTGATTGATGCCTGGCATACGGGTGTAGATGAGACGCGACTCATCGCCCGTCTTCTTGATGGCCTCCACCACCCTGTCGGAAGCCGAAACAGGAACGGCTGTGTCGGCAGTACCATGAACAATCCACATGGGAATGCGAGAAAGTCCGCTGAGGTCCTTCACCGTTGCCCCTCCACACATCGCCATCCCTGCAGCGATGCGGTCTGGATAAGTGGCACACATATCCAGCGTGCCATAACCACCCAAACTCATGCCATAGCAGTAGATGCGGTCGCTGTCGATGTGGAAATTGGCCTCAGCCCACTCGATGAGCTTCATGATTTTCTCCGGTTTCCATGCTCCACCTGGATTCTGTGGTGCCAGCACATAGCAGTCGATGGCACGTCCACGCTTCAGAGCCTCCATCGGCCCATATTTCTTCACCTTCGCCAAGTCGGTGCCACAAAGACTGGCACCATGCAGGAAGATGAGCAAAGGACGATGCACACCATCACTCTCGTCCTCCTCTGGACGGTAGAACCAAAAATTGTAACTGCCGGCCACCGTGTTGCGATAGGCTTTACTTGTGTCCTGCGCATAAGTGGTCATTCCGTACAAGAAAAGCAAGAAAATATAGAGATATCTGAGCATAAAATCTATTTATTAGGAATTCACGTGCAAAGATAGTGATTTTTTTCTTACCTTTGCATACATAATTCGAAAAATCATGTTGAAACATTTCCTATTCATTATCGCTCTCACCTGTGCATCCTTGACGCAGGCACAAGTCGTTCGTCCCAAGATTGGAAAGACGGCTCAATCGGCTGATGGCCGCATCAGCATCGAACTCATCGGCAAGAAGCAATTCTATGCCCCAGGTGAAAAAACAACTGCCGACCCCGACATCAACTCACCCAAGTCTGTAAACGTGCATCCGAATGGCAAGAAATTCTACGTGAACTCGCTCGAAGGTGCCACGACTGTCGTGTATGACTTCCAGACTTACAAAAAGCTGGCAGTCATCAAGCACCACTTCGACCAGACGAAGGATGCCGCCCTGTGGAGCAAACCATCAGGCTTTTACCCCTTCACCCACTACAAGAACAACCAACTCAATACATTCTACGGCAAACCAGTGGAGAGCACCTTCACACACGGAGGCCGATACCTGTGGGTGCCCTACTATCGCCGCTCCTATGACATCAACGCACAAGACCCGTCGGCAGTCGCCATCATCGACACGCAGACGGACAAGATCATCCGTCTGATGGAAACAGGCCCACTGCCCAAGATGATTGCCACCTCGCCTGACGGCAAGTATGTGGCCATCTCACATTGGGGCAACAACACGGTAGGCATCATCGACATCAGCAGCACAGACCCTAAGCAATGGAAGCACAAGGCATGTCACATCGTGGACTATCAACTGCAACTTAACTACCCCATGAACCGCTCCGTGAACCGTGATGCAGGCAGTGGCTATGCCCTACGTGGCACCGTCTTCACCCCTGACAACCACTATCTGCTCGTTGGCTGCATGGGTGGCGGTGGCGGCATTGCCGTGATTGATCTGCAGAAATCGGAATATCTGGGTCGTCTGCAGGGCATGATGGCCAATGTACGCCATTTGGTGCTGAAAAACGGTTATCTGTATCTGAGCATCAATGGTGCCGGCTATGTGCAGAAGATAGCCCTCAAGACCATCCTCGATGCCATCCCCAAGATGCAGAACAAACGCGGAACGGTAACTGGCTGGCAAAACTGCAAGGTGGGAGCAGGCGCACGCACCATTGAGCTCTCCCCCTCTGGCAAGTACATCTTCGCTGCCTGCAACAACGCCAGTGCCCTCTACGTGGTGGATGCCCAAGAGATGAAGGTGCTTACCAGCATTCCCGCCGATAGTTATCCTGTGGGATTGGATGTGTCGAAAGACGGAAAGTATGTGTTCACCACTGCACAGGGACACTCTGGCAAAGGTGGTGGCAATGCCGTTGACATCTTCAAAGTGACA
>CADCQH010000120.1 GCA_902803605.1 uncultured Bacteroidales bacterium
ACGGGTTCTAAAACTTTTTAGGACGGGAAGGAAAAATATTTGGAACGCGTCGTAGGAAAATCTGTGGGTAGGCGTTTTTGTAAAGAAAAAGAACTTTTCCTTTTGTCATGTTCTTGGTTAATCATACCTTTGCAAACGATACCAAGTGTCTCTGGCTGTAAAGGAATGAGAAATGAATAAAATGATGAACTATAGGGTGCTGACGGGAAGTGCGCTGAAGTTGATTGCCGTCACAACGATGGCTATTGACCATGCTGCTGCTTTCCTTCTATGTGAAATGGATTCTTTTGTGGAGCCATTCTTCATTTATCATCATCATGAGCTTTCATGGTATGTAATTATGCGCGGCATCGGACGCATGGCATTTCCCATCTTTGCTTTTCTCATTGTTGAGGGCTTTGTCCACACTCGTAACCGCCGCCGTTATGGATGGAGTCTGTTTGCCTGCGCCCTCATCTCTGAAATACCATGGGCATTGACACATCAAGGGTTTCATTTGATGAGCCACAATGTCATGTTCACCCTTCTGTGGGGATATCTTGCACTTTGTGCCATTGAACGATGGCGGGAGGACTATTGGCGACTGGGACTTACGCTCATGGGGATGCTCGCCATAGCCTTTCTTTTTCATGCTGATTATAATGGTCCTGGCTTTGCCTTCATCGTGATGCTCTATGCCTTGCGAAAGCATCTTCTCTTGCAGACTTTGGTGGGCTGTTGCATGCTACCTATGAAATGGGTGGCTGGTCTGGCTTTTATCCCTATCAGCATGTATAACGGCCATCGTGGCTTCATACATGGCGTTATGGCGAAATACCTTTTCTATGTTTTCTATCCTGCCCACCTTTTCGTCCTGTGGCTCTTACACCGTTGGCTTTGTTAAGGGCGCTTTGCGAACCCTTTGGCTTCGAGCCATAACAGCAGTTGCTGGCTCCAGGACTCGGTGGTGGTACGGCCTGTTTGAGGCATCAGGGTGTAAGGACCTGAACCGTCTCCGTAGAGGTGGAGTTCTGCGTTTCCTCCTGCTTTCTTCCATTCGAGGAAGAGGTTGACGAGGCCTGCTGCCACGTTGGGGTGTTCGGCACGAGTCATGATGAGGAGTGGGGGTGCTGGATTAGGTACCTGTACGGGAATGAGTGAGGGACCGAAATTGGTGCAGAGGAAGTCGGGACGCTCGACGGGGTCAGTGGCCTGAATGGTGGCGGCGATGGCCACGCCTCCTCCTGCAGAGAAGCCGAGGTAACCAATCTTGTGGGTGTCGAGGTGCCAGTCTTGGGCGTGTTGGCGCACCAGACGGATGGCGGCTTTCGCATCGTTGGCTGCCAACTGAAGGATGGAGTCACCTGCAGGGTAGTGCATGGGATTGGCGTCGGCTTGAGGGAAGCGTTCGAGGTGGGTCACATCGACCATTGGGGACATCTTCATACCCTGTGGAAAGGATCCTGTGTTGAGGTGGTATCTCAGTCCGATGGCGGCTATGCCCCGTCCATTGAGGAAGGCAGCCATCTGCTCCACGTCTGACTCCCATGAGAGGGCTCGCATACCTCCACCAGGGCAGAGTATGACGGCACATCCGTTGGCTTTGTCGGCCGAGGGCAGGAAGACTTGGATGGAGGGTTTGTAGGTGTCAGATGGTGAGGTGGAAAGGTCGTAGGTCTGCTGTGCCTGAAGGGTCAGACAACAGAGAAGGAAGATGATGAGGAAAAGAGTTGGTCGTTTCATGAATAATTTTTCTTTGATTTCTTTGCAGAGGTGCATAAATGTCGTACCTTTGCCCCGTCATTAAAAAAAGGAATGAAAAATGAAAGCAATTAGCACAAAGAAGGCTCCTGGGGCGATTGGCCCTTATAGCCAAGCCATTCAGGCAGGAGAGTTTGTCTATACGTCTGGTCAACTGGGACTTGACCCAGAAACAGGTTTGTTTCCAGAGGGAGGCATCAAGGAGCAGACACGTCAGGCACTTCAGAACGTGGGTGCGATTTTGGAAGAGGCTGGGCTATCGATGGCGAATGTGGTGAAGACCACCGTATTTTTGGCCAATATGGATGACTTTGCCGAGATGAACGGCGTGTATGCCGAGTTCTTCAAGGAACCTTATCCTGCCCGTTCGGCAGTGGCCGTGAAGACCCTGCCAAAGAATGCGCTGGTGGAGATAGAAGTGGTGGCAACTATCTTCGAAGTCCAAGCGCATCCTTTTGCAGGTATCAGTTGGGGAAAATGACCAACTGATGTAAGGTTTTATTTGCCGACGAATGCCTTGATGTCGGCATCGGTGGCATTGTTCATGCGTTTGCCGGCCTGAATGGTAAGGTCAGGGTAAGCAGTTTTGAGCTGGTTGACGGAGTTGTCAATCGGGCTGCTGCCTGAAGTGGCGAACGGAATGATGGTCTTGCCTTTGAAGTCCTGTGACTCGAGGAATGAATAGATGATGCTGGGTGCCTTGTTTGCCCAAATGGGGAAGCCGATGTAGATGACATCGTATTTCTTGATGTCGATGGGCTTGCCTCCCAGTTTTTCCCTGAAATTAGGGTTACCCATCTCTACAACGGAACGCGACTGGCGATTGCGATAGTCAAGATCTTCCTTTGTGTAAGGTTTTTCAGGCTCAATCTTGTAGAGGTCAGCACCTGCTGCCTCCTGAATTTTTTTTGCAGCGACTTCTGTGTTGCCTGAGGCAGAGAAGTAAGCCACGAGTGTCTTTCCCTTTTTCGCTGTCTGTGCGCAGAGCGATACGCTGATTGCCAAGAAGGCAATGGTCAGCATGGATGTCAGTTTTCTCATTGTTGTTAATGTGTTAAATTGTTAATAAATGGGTTGTGATAATTATGATAAATGAATGAAAAGTTCGTCTGGGTGGTCGATGATGGTCTTCGCTCCATTTTCCACCAGGAAATCGCGTTCACGAAATCCCCAACTAACTGAGATGCAGGGAAGTCCTGAGTTTTTTGCTGTCTGCATGTCCACCTCGCTGTCACCTACATAAATACATGCTGACAGGGGTATTTCCTGTCCATGCAACAGGGAGAGTTGACGGATAGCTTCGTTCACCATATCAGGGGCTGGTTTCCGTTTTACTCCTGGTTTTTCTCCTATCGCCACGTCAATGCCGTCTGTAAAGAACGCTTGATGAAGGGCTTTTACGGCTGGGTCAAGTTTGTTGCTCACGATGGCCGTGAAGAGCCCCCTCTTCTTGCATTTCATCAACATCTCCTTCACTCCCTCGTAGGGTGCTGTCTTGTCCATAGAATGAGCCACATAATGAGTGCGGAAGGTCTCGAAGACACGTTCCTTCAACTCCTCGTCTGCGTCAGGACAGGCTTGCATCACGCTTCTGTCCACCAAGTTTCTGACTCCATTGCCTAAGTAACGACGTGTGTCTTGCTTGAGGTTGGGCTTCAATCCTGCTTCATGCAAGGCATAGGACATGCTGTTATGGAGGTCGTCCAGCGTGTTCATCAACGTGCCGTCGAGGTCAAATATGATGGTTGTCGTCATTCAGGTGTCCTTTGTCTATGATCTAAAAATCGCAGTTCCGCTTCCAGCATCTCCAATTTCTTCATGTGATAACCCGCTTCCCTTGCTTTCTCGATGGGACGTGTGTAAAGGTAATCAATCTCCATCGGGCGCCTGAACTCGAAGTCGAGTTTCATGCTGGGCGAATAAGGGGTCATGTGGACGGTATTGTAAATCATCTTCTCAGCGAAGGTCTCATCGATGTTCTTGACTCCACACGCCTGTGCCGCTTCGATCACCTCCATCATCTGATCCTTGATAAGTTGCAAGGTGCTGGGGGTCTGCAAGAGAATGTCTGTCTGCGTGTTGAGCGCCACCGTCATTCCATTGAACGGCATGTTCCATACGGCCTTTTTCCAACGTGCCTCCAGATACTCCACTTCGTTGGCATCCACACCTGCCTTGCGGAAGTCATTCACCACTTCGTCAATCTTCTCCTGCTGTTTGCAAGAGTAGTTGCCGATGTTGATGTAACCGTAGCATTGATGGTTCACCGTGCCAGGCTCCGTCTTGGCACTGCAAATGAAAGCCAGTCCTGCTGCCAGTTGCACCTCTGGGAACATTTTCTGCACATCCTCCTCTACACCGATGCCGTTCTGGATCAGCACCACCAACGTGTCCTTTTTCAAGAGTGGTGGCAAGAGTTCGGGCAACAGATGGTTGTTCACCGTCTTCAATCCAACCAGCACTACATCGCACTGGGGCATGTCGCTCGCCGCTCCGTAAGCATTTATCTGTGGCAGATGAAAACTGCCGTCGCACGAATCCACCTGCAAACCACGCTCCTTC
>CADCQH010000121.1 GCA_902803605.1 uncultured Bacteroidales bacterium
GCAGTGAGAAAAACATCAGCATGACAAACGTCGATAACTTCGAGCGAAGCGATAACTTCTATAACTCCTTAACTCCAAAAAAGTTGAACACTTGCGAAACTTTAGTATATAATGTATATGGAGAATCAAGAAAAACGCCCAGCGCATGGGCTGGTCAAGAGAAACGTG
The DNA here is from genome assembly GCA_902803605.1 of uncultured Bacteroidales bacterium. GTDB lineage: Bacteria > Bacteroidota > Bacteroidia > Bacteroidales > Bacteroidaceae > Minthosoma. Next base: position 169 of record CADCQH010000121.1, read on the forward strand.
TTGCTGAACCCAGGTCCGGCAACGACCACCGATACCGTGAAGTATGCTCAGGTTGTGCCCGACATCTGTCCACGTGAGAAGGAATTTGCAGGGATGATGAAGCAGTTGCGCTCTGACTTGCTGAAGGTGGCGCACGCCCCGGAAGAGAAATACACATCTGTCCTCTTCTGTGGCTCTGGCACCATCAATATTGACGTGTGTCTGAACTCATTGTTGCCAGCAGGGAAGAAAGTGCTGGTGGTGAATAACGGTGCATACAGCACTCGTGCAGTGGAGGTATGCGAATACTATGGGCTTCCACACATCGATTTGAAGTCATCTGTATATGAACTGCCCAATCTAAATGATGTGAAGAGGGTTTTGGAGGAGAATCCAGACATTTACCTTGTTTATACCACCCACCATGAGACGGGTACCGGCATCCTTAACCCCATCCGTGAAATAGGTGCTTTGGCACATGGGCACGGAGCCATCTTCGTGACTGACACCACTTCCTCATTGGGTATGATTCCCTTTGACATGGAGAGGGACAACGTCGATTTCTGCATGGCTTCGGCACAAAAGGGTTTGATGGCCATGACAGGACTCTCGTTCATCATCGGCAACACAGAGGAGATTCGCAAGTCGAAAGACTACCCCAAGCGTTCCTACTACTGCAACCTCTACATGCAGTATGATTTCTTTGAGCGGACTGGCGAGATGCACTTCACCCCTCCCGTGCAGACCATCTATGCCACGATGCAGGCACTCAAGGAATACTTTGCCGAAGGGGAGGAAGCCAAGTTTGCCCGCCACCGTCGTGTGTTCAATGCCATTCACAGAGGCATTGAGCGTCTGGGTTTGAAGGATGTCATCAGGCACGAATGGCAGTCGGGACTCGTGGTGTCTGTGCTCTATCCTGACAGCCCCAACTGGGACTTCGAGAAAGTGCACGACTACTGCTACGAGCGTGGCTTCACCATCTATCCTGGCAAAATCAGTACCACCAACACCTTCCGTCTCTGTGCGCTGGGAGCCATCGACGAACAGGACATCGAGGACTTCTTCGTGGTGTTGGAAGAGGCACTGAACAAATACGGAATTCTGGTTAGAGGTTAGAGGTTAGATGTTAGAGGTTAGATGTTAGAGGTTAGAGTTGAGAGTTTAGGGTTTAGAGTTTAGAGTATAGAGTTTAGAGTTTAGAGTTTAGAGTGAATAGTTAAGGTTAGGGTTAGGGTTAAGGTTACCGTTAAGGTTAAGGTTTACAATGGCATCTTACGACATCCGTCCACTGCAACTGCACATCTTGGAGATTCTTTTGGCGATTGACAAGATGTGTCGTGAGCACCGTCTGCGCTATTATTTGGCTGCAGGCACCATGCTTGGAGCAGTGCGCCATAAAGGTTTTATTCCTTGGGACGATGATGTCGATATAGCAATGCCACGCAAAGATTATGACCTCCTGATGCAACATTGCAAAGAGTGGTTGGATGCCCCTTACGAAGCACTGTTTGCAGAGAACGACGAAAGGTATCCAGGAAACTTTGCGAAGGTGATTGACAGCAGCACCACTCTGATAGAGCGTGCCCATCATTCTTACGTTGGAGGTGTTTATGTCGATGTCTTTCCTATTGATGGAATGACGGCGAATCCATTGAAGCAGCGCATCCACTTTGCCCAATACTCTTTCTATAATAAGATGATATACATGCTTTGTCGGGATCCTTACAAACATGGTCATGGCCCTTCCTGCTGGATTCCTTTGCTCTGTCAGAAGTTGTTTCGGAGAAGGGACATGCAGCAGAAACTTCTCCGTTTGCAAAAGAAATACTCTGGACAAGACCAACCGTTAGTGGTGGATCATGATTTCGGAATCAAGGGCATTATGGATGAGGCTGTCTATGGAACGCCGGTCGAAGTGACTTTTGAAGGACACCAGCTGTATGGAGTGGAACAGGCAGACCGGTATCTGAAGCAATTGTATGGTGACTATATGACCATCCCGTCAGGCGAGAAACAGCGTCAGCACAATTTCTATTATCTGGACTATCATTTGCCCTATCGGCAGTATGTTGACACCCGTGAGTTTGTCAATGACCATCCCTCAACGGAGGCATCCGTATAGACCGTCAGTCCTCCTCATTGATGATAGATTGCGAGGATTTTGGAGTAGAACTGTTCATAACTGAGGGTGGAGAAAAAGTATTCTTGCGCCTTTTGACCCAATGCTTCTCGCAGTTCTTTGTCTTGGGTCAGTTGAGTGAGGGCAGCCGCCAAAGCATCTGCATCTGCAGGAGGAATCAAAATGCCATTCACCCCCTTTTCCACATATTCCGACTGTCCACCATTGTTGGTGGCAATGACACATTTCCCCTGAGACATATATTCCATGCAGGACAATGGGCAGGCTTCGCGCACAATGCTGGGAAGAATGCCGAAATCTGATTGAGGTATATAGGAGAGGACATCTGATTTGAATCCCATGAAATGCACCTGGTCTTTCAGCCCATTCTCCGCAATCTTCTCTTTCAGTCGGTTCACATACGCCTCTTCCCCGTTTCCTATCAGCACCAAGTGCACAGCTTCCACATGAGCCTTCCCCAAGGCATCAATCAATGTCTCCAGTCCCTTCTCGGCTGCCAACCGTCCATGATACATGGCCAATACAGCTTGGGGAGGGATGGAGAGTGTCTCACGCAGCCTTTCCACCTGCTTCAGAGGTTGAAGTGCAATGCTGTTATGAATCACCGATAATTTCTCTTCCGAGATGAGCGGGTGTGAACTCAGGAACTCCCTCCTTGCAAGGTCTGATACAAAGACGATGTGATGGATGTGTCGATAGAGTTGACGGTAGAGCAAGGAAGTCTTGCCTCTCCTGACCAGATGGCGTGTCACAATCAGTTTCGCCCGACGGTTTCCTGCCATTTGACAGGCATGCCACACAGTGAAGGCATCCTTGAAATTGTGAACGTGTACCACACATTCCTCTTTCCCGATGACTTTTGCCATCTGCAGGGCGCTGATGACATCGCAGGCACCTCTTAAATACAAAGAATGGACAGGTACATCCAGCGTTGTCAGCCGAGACAGGACAGGCGGGCAGGGACGGCAAAAGAGTTCCACATCATGTCCATCATCTATCAGATGCCGGCAGAGGTCGAGGACGTACTGTTCACCTCCTCCCCACACCTTGTTCGATATGACGTGGTAAATCTTCATGCCTCAAGTTTCTGGTTGACGTTGCGTTCATATACCTTTGCCAGGTAATAGAACTTGCTGCTTGCGGAGAATGCGGCTTTGATGAAACCTGCACGCCCATCGAGAAAGGCACCCTCAAAGATATAATACTTGATAAAACGCCACAAGGGGGAAAAGATGAGTTTCATCAGCGTCACGTCCTTTTGGTTCCGCTTCACGAGGTCATTCTCCGTATATTCATTCATCTTCTGGATCTGCCCCTTCACCGTCACTCCAGCGTGTACCAGTGCATACTTGGTGTCTTTCGGCATGTGCCCCACTGTACCATCAATGGTGGGCACCGAATGAATCGTCGGAGGCCAAGTCGCTTTCTTCTGTCGCATGAAACGCAGTTGGGAATCCGGATAGGAAGCCTTGATCCATTTGCCCAGAAACATATTTTTGCGATGCACGTAGAGAGCGTCATGCGTGGGGTGCTCTATATATTGATACAGATACTCTTTCAGTTCAGGCGTCACAAACTCGTCAGCATCCACCACCAACACCCACTCATGACTGGCCGAATGGATGGCGAAGTCACGAGCCGGTTCGCAGATATTGTAATTGCCCTTGGGAAATGTCACCACCTTGCAACCAAAGGACTGGGCAATCTCCACGGTATCATCCGTGCTTTCCATGTCGCAAAGCACGATTTCATCAAAGTCCTTGACCGCATTCAGCACTTGCTTCAAATACTTACGGGCATTGTATGTCTGAATAACAACCGATATTGGCATTGTCTTTTGATTGTAATAAATGAAACGGATGATTATAAGTATTGGTTGATACCTTTAGCAGCCCACGTGTTCCCTGATTTCAATGTTTCTTCCTCAAGGAGAAGATTCTTGTTAAATGAGTCTTCCTTCCCCTGCACAGGCTTATGGTACAGATGGACGCATGATGCGATTCCTCTCAAATGCCTTCGTTTCAGCCCCTTATTATAGAATCTCAGTCCTAATTCAGTATCTTCGCACCCCCATCCTGTCATACGCTCATCAAAGCCATTCACCGCCACGATGTCAGATTTCCAGAAAGACATGTTGCAACTTATTAGTTTCCTCCGTCCATCTCTTCCCTTATATCCCTTGTACAACTTATGTAACCAAGAAATATGCAACGTTCTTCGACGGCAGTTAAGCCCCTTCGTGAAAAACGAATATGAGGGATTCAACGAAATACACCTACGTTGAGTTGCCTCCTCTTTCAAGTACGACCTGTCTCCTGTTAGGAAAAACCCTCTTTTACGATATTTGATGTGATCCTTCACAAACAATGGAGAGATCATCGTATCGCCATCTATGATGATGATATAATCACCCTTGGCTTTGGCTATCGCCACATTTCTCGACTTGGCAGCCCTGAAGCCCTCATCTGGAATCCATGAATGAACAAGAGGTATTGGAAATCTCTCCCTGTATCTGTCTATCAGTTCTCGAGTTGTGTCTGTCGAACCATCATCTGCTATAATCACTTCACATGGATACACCTTTTGCATCAAGATGCTTTTCAATACTATTTCCAAAAATAGAGGCTTATTGTAAGTCGTGACGATTAAACTCGTATCTTCCGCAATATTTTTGTTCTGAACCATGTCACACTTTTTTATTCCATTGCCAAAGGTACGTCTTTTTCCTCACGCGACCAAAAAATCTTTCACTTTTCAGACCTTGAGAGAGTTGTGAGAGTTTTTTTTTGTGCATTTTAGGGTTTTCCCTATATTTTCATCTTGTAATAAGTTCTACCTTTGCGCCGCTTTCCGACAGGCGGAAGGCATGACATATCAAAACAATTACTCAACTTTCGGAAGTGACGAAGTTAATGGAGTTAACGAAGTTAACGACGATACCTGGCAGTGAGAAAAACATCAGCATGAC
>CADCQH010000122.1 GCA_902803605.1 uncultured Bacteroidales bacterium
TGATAGGTGGATGACTTCATGGTGTAGTAGGCTGCTCCACACTTCACCCAGATGAATTTCCAATGAAAATAGAGGTCATAGGTCAGCCGCTCTCCAGCACGAAAGGCTGTGTTCTCTGTGGGACACTGAGCGAAGCACGAAAGAATCGACAGCGTGAAAAATAAGAGAATGAGTGGCTGCTTCTTCATTCGAGCAATGTTGAGTCGTTGACGATGAGAAGAATGCTGTCGGCAGTACGCTCTTCCCCCTCTTGATTTCCTCCATCGGAGGAAGGCTGATAGGCCATGTAGAGGAAGGCGAACACGCATCCCAGCACCAGGATGCCAAGAAAGAATGTGCCAAACATCATGTATCGGTTCAGTCGTGCTGCTTTGTTGTTGCGAAGACTCATGGCATTCGTGTGTTATTGTCCCAAGATTTTGTTGTACTCTGAAGGGCTGTTCAGGAGTTCGATGGCACGTTTCGAGTCGTCATCATCCTTCAGCAGTTGTTCGATAGCCCCCTCCTGATAGTAGTAACGGCGTACAATTTCGTTGGCCATCACCTCACGAATTTCCTTCTCCTTACGATCCATCTCACGGTCGAGGTTGTGGGCGAGTTTCTTTTCGAGGGCTTCAAACTCAGCCTTGGCGTCTTCGTAATACCCCTCAAACTCGGCTGACTTCTTGAGGTCTTCCAAGCGTTTCTCACTCACGCGGTCATACTTGAAGTCGCTGTCTTTCACCATCTTCTTGAACTCGGCATAGTCGGCATCTGTGATGGAGAAATCCTTTACTGCAGGGATGGTGGAATGGTTCTGGCAATATTTGGTGCCCCAATCGGTCAAGACGTCATCGTTGGAGAGGTAGTAAACGATGTTGGAAACGGTGTCGTGCTTCACCTCGATGTCGGGCTTGATTCCATTTCCTTCCGTCACTTCCCGTCCTCCAGCAGTATGGAAAATCTGCTTGATGCTATCGCCCTTTGTGTTCACACGCTTGCCTGTGGCGCGATAGATTTCAGCTGCCTCACGCAGTTTCTTGTAGTCTATCTTTTGGATACAGCGTCCAGAAGGCAAGTAATATTTGGCGGTAGTCAACTTGATGCTGCCATTATAGGGCAGTTCATGTGAACTCTGCACCAGTCCCTTTCCATAGGTGTCGCAGCCAACCACCACAGCGCGGTCAAGGTCTTGCAGAGCGCCTGACACGATTTCAGCGGCACTGGCCGTATTGTCATCCACCAGCACCACCAATGGGAGGTCGAGGTCGAGCGGATCGTTGTTGGTCTTATAGGTGAACTTGGCAGCGACCATCTTTCCTTTTGTCTCCACAATCTTCAAGTTCTTGGGAACAAAGAGGTTGACCATGTCTATCGCTTCGTTCAGCAGACCGCCACCATTATTGCGCAGGTCGATGATGAGTTTCTTCGCTCCTTTCTCCTTCAGCGAGATGATGGCTTTGCGCATGTCTTTGGTACATCCCTCCGTGAACTCTCTCAAGAAGATGTAACCAATGTCGTTGTTGCCCATCATCCCATAATAAGGAATGGCAGGCACCTTGATGTTTCGACGAGTTATCTTGAAATCGCGTGTCTTGCTCTCTCCTGGGCGCTTCACCCTCAACATGAATGTCGTGCCAGGCTCGCCACGCAACAACTCACTCACCTCTGTCGTGTTCATCCCCTTCAGGTCTTTGTCGTCAATCTTCAGCAACACGTCGCCTACCTGCAAACCCACTTCAGCGGCAGGCATTCCCTCGTATGGCTCCTGAATGATGACCGTCGAGTCCTTTCTCATGCGGATGATGGAGCCGATGCCACCATACTTGCCTGTTGTCATCATCTTCAGTTCGTCCATTTCCTCCTCAGGGTAGAACTTCGTGTAGATGTCCAATTCCTGCGTCATGGCATCAATGCCTACACGGATAACCTTGTTGGCATCAAGGGAATCGACATAGAAGATATCTAACTGACGGTAAATGCTGTTGAAGATGTCAAGGTTCTTTGCTACGGAGAAATTGTGCTCCGTCTGTGCAAAAGCGGAAGACAGCGAGAGGCTGAGAAGTAAAAGTGTGAATATCTTTTTCATTTTGAATTGTCTATTTGTGTGCAAAGGTAGGAATAAAAATTGAAGAATAGTGGATTTGTAGAATTGAAGTTGTTCTACCTCTCGTTTTTTTTGTTTTTTTAATTCTTTCCTTTCGTTTTTCAATTCTTCAGTTTTTCAATTCTTTAGTTTTCCGTATCTTTGCACCCATGGAAGAAAAAGAACAGCAGCGACTGATACGCCGTTACTACCAGTATCTGAAACTGGAAAAGGGAAGTTCGCCCAACACGATTGATGCTTATATGCGTGATCTTGATAAGTTCCTCCGTTTCATCAAAGACGAAGGCAAGGACTTCTTGTCCATTCAGTTGGAGGACATTCACCATTTCTCAGCGCTCATGATGGATATTGGTATCTACACCACGTCCCTCTCGCGCATCCTTTCTGGTGTGAGGAGTTTCTATCACTTTCTGGTGCTCAGCGATGTGCTTGACACCAATCCTACAGAACTGCTTGAATTTCCTAAAAAGCCCCAGCATCTGCCCGATGTGTTGTCGGTCGATGAGATTGATGCCGTTGAGTCAGTCATTGACCTCAGTCAACCTGAAGGACAACGCAACAAAGCCATCATCGAGACACTTTTCTCCTGTGGTCTGCGAGTCAGCGAACTCGTCAATCTGAAACTCAGCAATCTTTTCCTCGATGAGGAATTCATCAAGGTGGAGGGAAAGGGCTCTAAACAAAGGCTCGTGCCTATCTCGAAGAAAGCCATCCACGAGCTGCAACTTTACTTCATCGACCGTAATCTCCTGCCCATTCCTCTCGAATATCAGGATTTTGTCTTTGTCAGTCATCGTCGTAAGAAACCCCTGACACGGGTGATGGTCTTTCTTATGATTAAGGATTTGGTGGCGAAGGCTGGCATTCAGAAGACTGTCTCTCCCCACACGTTCCGTCACTCCTTCGCTACCTCCCTGCTTGAGGGTGGGGCTAATCTGCGTGCCATTCAGGCCATGCTTGGACATGAATCCATTGCCACCACGCAGATATACACTCATATCGACACCACCCATCTGCGTGAAGAAATCCTTCAGCATCATCCAAGAAATATCAAGAAGTGAGAGAAAACTTCAAGAGATGGCAGAAAAAAACAACCGCGACGTTCCATAGGGGAAGCCGCGGCTGATTGTTCTTGGTGATCCGATTATTTGCGGAGACCAAGCTTCTTGATGATTGCACGATAGCGCTCGATGTCCTTCTTCTTGAGGTAAGTGAGGAACCTGCGGCGTTGACCCACAAGCTGCACCAGCGCACGGTTGGTGACGTTGTCTTTGTGGTTTGCCTTCACGTGCTCAGTCAAGTGCTGAATACGATAGGTGAGGAGTGCAATCTGGCTCTCGCAAGAACCGGTGTCAGTGGCAGATGCGCCATAAGTGGCAAAAATCTCTGCCTTCTTTGCTGAATCTAAATACATAATGTTTTGTATGAAATAAATGAATAATGTGTTATCCAACGCACCAAAATCTTTTCAGCCAGATGATTGGCTCGTCGAAAACGGATACAAAGGTAGTGAAAAGTTGGGAATTGAAAATGGAAATGGACTGATTTTTTGCAATTTTCGCTGTTTTTTGTCATAAATGCAGGATTATTTCCTGTATGATGAACAGTTGCAGAATGATAATAAACGTCATAAGAATGAATGCTTGGATTTGAATTTGTGGGGTAAAGGTGATAAAAAAAGTGAAAAATGAAGAAGAGATATTGAAAAATCTATATCTTTGCAACCAAAATCGAACGGAAATGCTCCATCCCAGTCAACCAGTATGTGTGAAACAGACAGGAGTGAATGCACTGCTTCATTTCCTCGTCGATGGATTGTGCATCTGTTGCTTGTACCTCACAGCAGCCGATAATGTTATGATTTTTGTGACCTACAATGTGCTGGCGTTCCTCACTCAACCGCTGACGGGGTGGTGTGCTGACAAACTCACACAAAAACATTGGATGTTGCTGGCATCGGTGCTGTTGCTGACGTTGGGAGTGATGCTGGCATCGGTACTGAAAGTTCATGGACTTTTCATTGTGCCCACCCTGCTTGGTTTGGGTAACTCGCTCTTTCACGTATGGGGAGGCAAACAGATGGCTGTTCGTACAGGAAATGATATCCGTGCCTTGGGTGTGTTTGTATCGACGGGTGCCTTTGGATTGGCTATTGGGGCTGTGTTTGCCTCGTGGTTCTTGCTCTATGCATTCTTGATGGGCATCTGCCTATTGGCAATGGTGGCTGTATTCCTTCTTCCAGAAAGGAGATACACGTATGAAGATGGTCGTCAGGCCATCTGGGGGGAATGGAAGGGCTTTTGGCTTATCATTGTCCTTATCATGCTGATTGTCGCGGGTCGCTCGTTTGCAGGAGAAGCTTTCACGACTGGCATCACCAAGAGCACCGTCATCCTTTTGGTGTTGGGCGCTACCTCGATGCTGGGCAAGATGGCTGGCGGGTGGATAGTGAAAGGACTCGGAATGTGGAAAGCCGTGCTGCTCATGGTGGTTGGAGCCATCATTTGCTTCATTGGTAAGGATGTGCATATCGCATTGATGCTCATAGGATTTTTCCTTGTCAACTGCACGATGCCTGTCACGCTTTACTGGGCGAACACGTTCCTGAGAGGACAGGAAGGATTGGCATTTGGATTGCTGGCAGCAGCCCTGATACCAGGGTATCTGCTTGCCATAGTGGATTTATCGACGGCAAGCCTATGACAAAGCAACTGACTCTACAACTACTCGCCGCTCTCGTCCCAACCATCCTCATCGAATATGGGGTGTTGAGGCTGCTGATGGAAAGGCGGGAGAAGGTGCTCCTCTCGTCCATTGCCGTCAATGTGCTGACGAACGTGCCGTTGAACCTCTATGTTCTGCTGGTCAATGACAGCATGGGAGACATCCTCATTGGTGAGGTGATTGTTATCCTCATCGAAACGGCGTGGTATTGGTTCTTCACCCACAGCATCAAGCAGGCTTGTATCTACAGCTTCTTGTGCAATGCCGTCAGCTTCCTTATCGGACTGCTCGTGCAAGTCCTGTACGTATTGTATCTAAATTGTAATTATTCACTATAAACATTGTGCTTATGTTAAATCTTTTAGACATTGCTTGGCCTGGCAGACCCAGGACTCCTCGCATCATTATTGACCCAGACACTACACATGCCGCCAAACCTAAGGTGGACTCTGTGACGGTGCCTGACGGAACGGATTCCATTGTTCCACAAGAATTACTTGACTCGTGCAAGGAAAATGTGCTGGACACCCTTCACTCTGCTGTGAACTGGCTGAATGGAGCGGGTCCAGACAGTGGAAATTCTACGCTATTGTGTACCAGTATTGTCGTATTGGCTTCCTTGTCGTGCTGTTTCTTTTTTGTATGGGCGTATCGCCGTCAATTGCAGAGAAATAGCACTCTCTAAGGTGCTAATAAACATCAGAGCCAACGGCGAGAAATTGCTGTTGGCTCTTTTTGTTTGTTCTAATGAGGTAATGTCTACCTCTTAATTGTCCTTGCCGAAGCTGACAGTGACGCTGGCAGGTTTGTCAACAGGTTGTCCGTTGGTAGTTCCTGGACGCCAGCGTGGCATGCCTGTGACGATGTTGAAAGCGGCTGTGTCGAGCGTGCTACCTGCTGACTTGGTCACTTCGGCTCCATAAATGTTGCCTTTCTTGTCAACCTTGAAGCTGATAACCACATCGCCCTTACCGCTCACGTCAGAATGGAGGAGTTTCTTCTTTAGATAAGCCTGAAGGAAAAGCTCTCCACCTGGAAATTCAGGATCAGTGTCACCTTCTGCTTTAGCCGTCTGCTGGGCTGCAGTCTTTGCGATGCTGTCTGCCTTGGCACCTTGCAGGATGGCTTCCCTGTTTTTGGAACCGAAACCAGACATCTGTGCGGCTTTCAGTTTTTCAGATACATCTTGTGCATTGGCTGCCAATGCTACAATGCTCAATATGAGCATCAGAAAAAGTTTGTTCAGTTTCATATTCATCCCGTTTTGAGGTTTTTTACGGGTGCAAAGTTAGAAAAAAGTTAGGAGTTGGAAGTTAGGAGTTTGACTATATTTGATAGGAAATGAGGATTTTCGGGTAGGGATTTGCCACTTTTCCGTCAAAAAGTAGGCTTGGAATGACAAAAAAAGCATACTCTAACCCCTTAACTCTAAACTTTTTCGTACCTTTGTGCACTTATTGTATCTATTCATCATCAAAAAATAAAGAGAAATTATGAGACTTGACGGAAGAAGAGAGAGTTCCAACGTGGACGACCGCCGTGGTCGTGGTGGCTTCAGACTGGGTGGCAAGGGTGGCCTTGGCATCGGTATGGCAATAGTAATTGGTTTGATTACCTACTGTGCGACGGGTGATCTGAATCAAGCTGTTCAGGTGGCGAGCAGTACGGGTGACATGACGAGTGTCGTGACAGGACAGGGTGGTCAGAACGAAGAATACCAACCTACGGCTGAGGAACAGGAATTGGCATCATTTGCCAAGAAGGTGCTTGCTTCGACAGAGGATGTGTGGACAGAGGAATTCAAGAAGATGGGCAAGACCTATGAGCCTCCTACGTTGGTGTTCTTCAGCGGTTCAGTTCAGTCGGGCTGTGGTGGTGCAAGTGCCAGCACGGGTCCTTTCTATTGCTCTGCTGACCAGTGTGTGTATATAGACCTTTCGTTCTTTACAAGCATGAAGTCTTCATTGGGTGCTGATGGCGACTTCGCCTATGCCTATGTGATTGCCCATGAAGTGGGTCACCACGTGCAGTATCTGTTGGGTAATCTGGGTAAGGCTCATGCTCAGATGGCTAAACTCTCCCAGAACGAGGCAAACAAGGTGAGCGTGCAGATTGAATTGCAGGCAGACTGTTTTGCTGGTGTATGGGCATACCATGAGCAGCAGATGTTTGGCTCGTTGGAGGATGGTGACTTGGAAGAGGCAATCAGCACGGCTCAAGTCATCGGCGATGACTACCTGCAGAAGAAAGCACAGGGATATGTGGTGCCTGAGTCATTCAATCATGGTACGAGTCAGCAGCGTATGAAGTGGTTCAAGCGTGGTTTTACCACGGGCGACATCGCACAAGGCAACACGTTTGCTTATAGTTACGAGAACCTATAAGTCCTACATGAAATTACTATCCATTAAATACTAACTACTTATTTTACATTACGATTATGGCAAATTATTCATTGGAAATTAGTGCTGCTATCAGCACTGCATGGGAATACGCAAAAAAGTATGGTCTGCTGATTGCAGTAGTTTACTTTTTGGTAGGTATGGTGACTGGAGGATTGAATTCCATCATGGGTCCCTCATTTAGTGCGCAGGATTCTCAAGCTATTGGTGAGGCGATAGGTCGTGGCGATTGGGAAAGTGTGGGTAACATAGCGCAGGCATATAACAATAGTATTGGGTCCAATATAGGTACCATGTTTGGTAGTATCATCAGCTGTGTGGTCAGCGTGGCTCTTTACAATTTGGCGCTTGGTTTGATGAGTGGCCGTTTCACAGAGGTGACATTCGATGCTTTCAAACTGCCTTTTGCGACGTATCTGAAGGCATTTGTGGTAAGTTTCATCGTTGGTGTTATCCTCGTGATTTCTTGCTTCTTCTGCCTCATTCCAGTCTTCTTTTTGGCTCCTCGCCTCATTCTCGCTCCCATCTATCAGGTGGAGAATCCAGAGGCAGGCATTGGTGATTCCATCAGTGCTGCATGGAAGATGACCTCTGGCAACACCTTCTCCATGCTTGGTTTGGGTCTCATCATGTTTGGTGTCATCATCCTTGGTTTCTGTTGCTGTTGTATTGGTGTTTATTTCGCTGATGTTATCCAGTTATTTGCTTTGATTGCCGCATACAACCAGTTGAAAGGCAATCTGCAATAATCACTAAATATTGACAAGATTGACGGTATCAGAATTAATCAATAAGACGGAAAAGACGGCCTTCTCCTTTGAGGTGTTACCACCAGTGAAGGGGACAGGCACGTCTGCTCTATTCAGCACTATCGATGCGCTGAAGGAGTTTAGTCCTGAATATATCAATATCACGACTCATCGTAGTGAGTACGTGTATGTAGAACAACCTGACGGTACTTATTTGCGCCACTTTGTGCGTCGCCGTCCAGGTACAGTGGCTGTGGCAAGTGCCATCATGCATAAGTACGACATTAAGGTGGTACCTCATGTGGTGGTGAGCGGCATGACGAAGGAGGATATCGAGTATATGTTGCTCGACCTCCAGTTTCTTGGCATTCAAGACATCCTCGTCCTGCGAGGTGACAAAGCGAAGGACGAGGCTCGCTTCATTCCGACAAAAGATGGGTATAGCCATGCGACCGAACTGATAGAACAGGTTAACCTCTTCAATCAGGGAATGTTCATTGATGGCACCCCCATCAAGAGTCCTAGCATGCCTTTCTCATACGGTGTAGCAGCCTATCCTGAGAAGCATGAGGAAGCCCCAAACTTGGAGTTCGACCTGCAAGTGCTCAAGCAGAAGCAGGACATGGGGGCTGATTATGCTGTGACGCAGATTTTTTACGATAACGAGAAATACTTCCAGTTCGTGGAACGTGCTCGTGAGGTGGGTATCACGATGCCCATTATTCCAGGTATCAAGCCGATGGCAAAGCTCAGCCAGTTCAATGTGCTGCCCAAGACTTTCCATCTTGACTTGCCAGAAGCCCTTTCGACTGAGATGGAGAAATGTACGACCGATGCGGAAGTGAAGCAATTGGGAGTGGAATGGGGCATTCAGCAGTGTCGTGAACTGATGCAGCACCATGTGCCCAGCATCCATTTTTACTCGATGGGCGCTACTGAAAGTATCAGGGAAATCGCCAAAGAAATCTATTAACCACTATGCTCTAACCCCTAAATTCTAAACTTTCAGCTCTAAACTCTAAACATTCAACTCACATGACCTTTGATCAAATCATAGCACAAGAAACAGTGAAGCAACGTCTGCTCGAAGAACTGCAGCAGGGGAGGGTGCCTCATGCCTTGATGCTGTATGGACCAGAAGGTTGTGGAGCCCTTCCGATAGCAGTGGCCTACGCTCAGCGGTTGCTGGGTGGTGGGGTAATGGCGGAGAAATTGCAACATCCTGACTTGCATTTCGCTTTTCCCATCTATAAAAAGAAAAGCGACAAACCAACCTACTGTGACGAGTTTTTGAAAGAATGGCGTGAGCAGTTGCTGACCCGTCCTTACTTTGGTATGTCGGAGTGGATGGAAATGTCAGGGGCAGAGAATCAGCAACTCGTCATCTACGCTAATGAGAGTGAGGCGATTATTCGTAAACTCAGTCTGAAGTCCAGTCAGGGTGGTTATAAAATCATGCTCATCTGGCTGCCAGAGAAGATGAATACCGAATGTGCTAACAAACTCCTCAAACTATTAGAGGAACCTCCAGCGCAGACGGTCTTCCTTTTGGTGAGTGAGCAGCCCGATAAGGTGTTGCAGACGGTGCGCAGCCGTACACAGATGTTGGCTGTGCCACGACTGACAGGGCAGGAGGTGGAACAAGCACTGATAGAGCGTTACAGCATCTTACCTGCTGAAGCCAAACGTATAGCCCGTTCGTGCAATGGAAATATGGCACAGGCCTTGCGTACCATCACTTCCGATGCTGAAGGGGAGTTCTTCTTCGATATGTTCGTGGAACTGATGCGGTTGTCTTATGCCCGAAAGGTGAAAGAGATGAAGTTGTGGAGTGAACGTGTAGCTGGTATGGGGCGTGAACGCATCAAGGCATTCCTTGACTATTGCCAGAAGATGGTGCGTGAAAACTTTATCTACAATTTCGGACATCAGTCGGAACTGAACTATATGACTGAGCAAGAGTCGCAGTTTGCCGTCAAGTTTGCCCCGTTCATTAACGAACGTAATGTCATCGGCATCATGGACGAACTCTCGCTTGCTCAACGCGACATCGCTCAGAACACCAATGCTAAAATTGTGTTCTTTGATTTCGCCCTAAAAATGATTGTACTCATAAAAAATAGATAAATGACAGAATTCAAATGTGGAAATTGTTGCGGAGACATCAGCGTGAAGGGATGTAGCCGTCATGCAGATAAACTCAATACATACGATTGGATGGCCGACTTGCCAGATAATGCAACGGCATGTGATTTGGTGGAGGTGCAATTCAAACCACCACGTAAGGGGTATTTCCTAAATGTGAATAATCTTCCGTTGGAGAAGGGCGATGTGGTGGCTGTTGAGGCAAGTCCAGGTCACGATATCGGCACCGTCACGATGACGGGACGTTTGGTGCCGTTACAAGTGAAAAAGGCCAATCTCAAGCCTGGTACCGAATTGAAGAAAATCTACCGCAAGGCTCGTCAGGTGGACATTGACAAGTGGAATGAAGCCAAGAAGCGTGAGCATGAAACAATGATTGAGAGCCGTCAGATAGCTCTTCACCTTGGACTGAAGATGAAGATTGGCGATGTGGAATATCAGGGTGATGGCAACAAGGCTATATTCTATTATATCGCTGACGAGCGTGTGGATTTCCGACAACTTATCAAGGTGCTGGCTGATCGTTTCAGAGTACGTATTGAGATGAAACAGATTGGTGCACGCCAGGAGGCTGGACGAATTGGCGGTATTGGTCCTTGTGGCCGTGAACTCTGTTGCGCCACTTGGATGACCAACTTCTCATCAGTCAGCACTGCTGCAGCACGTTTCCAAGATATTTCGCTTAATCCTCAGAAATTGGCAGGACAATGCGCCAAACTCAAATGTTGCATGAATTATGAGGTGGATCAGTATATGGAATCCCTCAAGCGTCTGCCATCTCGTGAAATCACTCTTCACACTCAGGATAATGAGTATTTCTATGTAAAGGCAGATATCTTGGCTCACATGGTGACATATTCTACTGACAAGAAGATGCTGGTGAATGAGAAAACCATCTCTGCTCGTCGTGCCTTTGAAATCATCCAGATGAATCGCAATGGCCAGAAACCTGAATCACTGACGGAAGAAGAGCGGAGGGCTGCTCCAGTGTCTGTGGATTTGCTTGATCAAGAGAACATCAACCGTTTTGATGGTCAGAACAAGCGTCACAAAAAGAAGAAAAAGAAGCGTGGAGGGAATGGGGAAGGTCCAAGAGAATAAATGGTTTTGACACATAATGAACGTATGAAACGTGTTCATACCTTATATTTTTATGTGGGGATTTTCTCTTTATTCCTGTTGACGGCTTGTCAGGATAATCTTTATTTCACCCTTTATCAGGACTTGCCTCAGCGCCAGTGGGACAGTAATGATTCCCTGTATTTCAACATTCCGCCTGCTGAACAGGATTTGGATGTGGTTGTCACTTTTGCAGTGCGCACCACCTCCTCTTTCCGTTATCAGGATGTTGTAGCTCGTGCTGAATTGATGGATGGAGATTCAATCATATCCTCTATTCCTCTCAATATTTCCCTATATAATCATGACGAAGAAGTCTCTTATCAGGGGCTTCTTATGAGTGAAAATTATTCTAAGCCGCAGTCTCTTCGTATGCATGCACACCACAAATACACCTTGCGTATCATTCACCTGATGCGTCTCAACCCGCTGGACGAGGTGGTTAGTGTTGGCATTATTGTGGAACGTTAACACCTACTCGCCCCATAAGGGCTCGTTAAGAGGGTTTGAAAGGAATTGTTCCAATGCTTGAGCAAATGTACAGGATATGTTAGTCATCCGGCCTTTGTCGTTGACGTAAGGATTGATGTACCGTTTCTTTGAGAGCACGACCTTGGCTCCCGTATGGTCATTCCCTTTATGAATGTGGCGTAAAGCCCTGAATTTTTCCCAATCACCTCTTGCCTTCTTGTCCTGTAGGAGCAAGGCGATGACTTCGTTTTCCGTTTTGTATAGGTCATTCATGCTGAGCACCCCCCTTCTGATGTGTTTGCTCAGCAGTTCCGACAGGGTTTGCATGGCGAATCTGTCTGCATCCGCCACATAGATTTTTGAGGTTTGAAGGGCTGCAAAACTGAAATCTTCAGCGCTTTGAACATCCTGAAACATTAGTTCTGTTACTCCCTCTTCATTCAAGTCGACTATCAGGTGGTTAAACCACTGTATGACCTTTTCTTTAGGTGCAATGTGATAGTTCACGATGTTCGATAGTGTGTATTCTAAGCGGTCTGCTGATAGACGTGGCGAATCATTGTCTGCGATAGGGTACAGATGATAATCAACTACTTCATCGAGTGTGATGTTCCATTCTTTCAACAGAGTCATTATTTCTGGGGATGCCTCGATGATGTTGCTCGTTCCGTTCTCTGTTGATTCTTGTTTGATATGGTCTCCGTTCAGGAAATCCACTACATGTGCAAAGGCTGGGGTTGCGATGTCATGCAGTAGTGCGGCAATGGCCTGCCGTTGATCTTGTGTGAAGTGCCATACAATCAATGCACAGCCCACACTATGCTTATATCTTGAATAATTGTCTAGCCCTTCAAACAATGGGAACGATGTGTATTCACATCCGCAGTGCATGCCTATATCCTTTAGGCGCTGCATGGCTGGTGCTTCGGCCATTTGGCAGATAAAGTCTGGTATTGTCGGGCTATATATATTCCACATAGTCTGCAGGTTGAGCGATAAAGATGGTATTGTGAAGACTATAGTTTCACACTCGAGATGTCAACAAGTCCATTAACGATAGCGTAAATGGTGAGACCTGCCGGAGAGTGAATATGGAGTTTGCGAGCGATGTTGCGTCGATGGGTGATGACGGTATTGACGGAGATGTAAAGGCGATCAGCAATTTCTTTGTTAAGAAGGCCTTGTACAACGCCAATGATGACATCCTTCTCACGGTCAGACAGAACTTCACTATTGTCTTGGCCACCTTTGAATACCATCTCTGAGATGTTTTTTGACACATCGTCTTGTCTGATTTGTTGCTCCAGACGTTTGATGGCTGGCGTGAAGATGTGATCTTCGACCTCAGCATGATGACGTAACCATTCCTCGTTGTTGTAGATGTCGTAGAGAGTTGCCGTCAGTTGGTTGTTGTGATGAACATCGACAGGCAGATACTTAATTATCATGAGTTTCAGTTCACGCAGTTTTTGGTCAGTCTGTTCGTGATGCTTCGAGAATGTGTCGATGTTGTAGTTGTTTAGGGGATATCCATCAAGCAGTGACTGTACGTATGGGAAGAGTGTCCTTTCCTCATACTTCATGTGGCGACGGATCTCCTGTGCATATTCATCGTAGAACTTCATGATAAGTCTGCCCAGTGCGTCATCCTCATTAATGCTTTCCTCCAGTTCGCGACGGATGAAGGGAAGTTGAAAATCAAGGTAGTAGGTGTGGCTGGCTTTTAGATAGTGCAAAAGTGTGTGCACATTGATTTGCTCGTCATCTTCAAAATTAGCATAGTCATTGATGGTGAAGTTGACCACAGCCAAGAAGGTGTAAGTGTCCACACCATTCTCTTGGCATATCTCGCTGACTGTTTTATCACCAAAGCCGAGGTTGATGCCGAAGGCACTCAGTGCTTGCAGCACACTGTAGTTGTCCTTAATCAGCGTAATCATCTTGTCGCCGGGTTCGTACATCTTTAAGTTCTTCATGACGTTTACATGATTAATAATTCTGCTGCAAAATTAACCATTTTCCATGAAACACACAAGAGCGTGAATGTAGTTTCACTATTTTTAGGTATTGCCATATTGGAGGAATCGCTGTACCTTTGCACTCGGTTTTCAAAAGTTTTTTAAAGATGAAAAGAATAGTATTCACATTATTTATTATAATGTCGTGCCTGACTGGGACTGCTCAGGAGAACAATGCTGATAGTATTTCGCAGACGAAGAAAACATCACGTTTCAGCGTGGGAGGATATGGCGAAGCCAGCTTTACTCGCAACTTTTTTAGTGACCATGTGAGCCGCTACAGTTTGGCTGACGAACATAAGGGTGATCCGAGCCACGGCCGTTTCGACATTCCGCATGCTGTCATTTATCTTGGGTATGACTTCGGCAAGGGTTGGTCATTAAGTACGGAAATTGAATTTGAACATGGTGGAACAGGTAGTGCCTATGAGAAAGAAGATGAGGAAGGAGGCGAATGGGAACAAGAAACAGAGAAAGGTGGAGAGGTGGAATTGGAACAGTTCTGGATTCAGAAGTCTTTTGCACCCTATGCCAATATCAAGGTAGGTCATCTGGTAGTACCTGTGGGATTGAACAATGCACACCATGAGCCCCTCAACTTCTTCACGGTGTATCGCCCAGAAGGAGAGAATACAATTCTGCCCTCGACTTGGCATCAAACGGGTGTTGATTTTTGGGGACGTGTGGGCGATTGGCGTTATGAGGTACAATTCCTGGCTGGTCTGAATGCAGACAACTTTACAACGACGGGATGGATTCATAAAGGGGCAGCTAGTCCCTTGGAATTTGAGATTGCCACGAAATATGGCACCTCACTACGTATCGACAACTATTCGTTGAAGGGACTTCGTTTGGGCTTGAGTGGTTATTATGGACATAGTATAGGAAACAGCTATCCAAGAAACAAGAACGGTGTCGATAGTGAATACAAAGGCGCTGTGGCAGTAGGAAGTTTTGACTTCACCTACAATGACCATAATTGGATTGTGCGTGGGCAGGCGGATTATGGCTACCTCGGTGATGCGGAACAATTGAACTATATCTATAACCGTATCAACAAGAAATCGCCCTACCACCATTCTTCAGCTGTGAGCCAAAATGCTTTTGCATATGGTGTCGAAGCGGGTTACGATTTGTTTTCACAGATTAGGAAACTGAGAGAAGATGGACAGAAACTATATCTTTTTGGCCGTTTTGAACATTACAATGCCTGTGCATCAAGCAATATGGAGAAGTATGATTACAACAACGTGAAGCGTATGGCATGGGGCATTAACTATCATCCCGTCAAGGGTGTGGTGGTGAAGGCGGACTATTCACACCGTTTCCTAAAAAGCCGTTACAATAATGAGCCCAGTCTCAATCTCGGCATCGCTTATCAAGGGTGGTTTTTATAGAACAACTTAAAACAAACATTCAATAACATCAACAATTAAGAACAATGAAAATGAATATTAAATTAATGCTTAGCATTGCTATGATGACAGTGGTGGCATGCACAGTAATTTCATGCAATGACGATGACAACAGTAACAACAACGGAGGTTCCTCTTCTGCTTATTCAGACAAATCTTATGGTCAGAATGCAGTGAATGCTTGTGTGAGCCTGGTTTCAGGTCTTGAGGGTGCGAACGAAACCATTGCATCTGCAAACCTGAGCGATGCACAGGAGGAATATCTTAGGGCAGTTATCAACAATCTTGTGGATAATGTGATTGTGCCCACTTACACAGATCTTGCGGACAATACGGAAGCATTGGAAGCCGACCTAAATGGACTTGATGTGAATAGCATCACTCAGTCCGACATTGACAAAGCGTGTGTATCGTTCAAGAAAGCACGTCAAGACTGGGAGCGTAGTGAGGCATTCTTGGGTGGTGCAGCATCTGAGTTTGACATTGACCCGACCATTGATTCTTGGCCATTGAACCGTTCATTGTTGCTCAACTACTTCAACAGCGGTGAAATGGATGAAGATATGTTGGACGATGCTTCCATTCTCGGTTTTCATGCATTGGAGTTCATCTTGTTCCGCAATGGCACCAATCGCAATGTGGCAGAGTTCAAGAGCAACGACACTTACAAGGGCTTTACAGGTGTGAGTGGTGCAAAGGAACTGCTGTATGCTCAGCAGGTATGCAAGTTATTGAAAGAACGCGCGTTCCAATTGCAGGTGGCTTGGGAAGGCGAGACAACGGCCAATGCTTTACGGGTTAGTGTGGTGAAAGAGGCAGGTTTGGAATATACGACGTCAAAAGGTCTCAGTTTTGGTGAGAATATGAAGCAGGCTGGTGAATCTGTTAGTACTTTCACATCACTCAAAGATGCCATCGGTCAGATTCTTTCTGATGATGAGGGTTCTGCCGCTGCCATAGGCAATGAGGTGGGTACGGCGAAGATTGCTAATCCCTTCTCGGCTGGTTACATCTTTTATGTGGAGTCGCCTTACAGTTACAATTCCATCACTGATTTCCAGGATAATATTCGTTCTGTGCGTAATGTGTGGTATGGTACTACCAATGGTTCTGCCAATGGGAGTACGCCCAGCTTCTATAACTTCTTTGCCAATATCAGCAAATCCACCACACACACCAAGGTGGAGTCGCTCATTAACGATGCAATTAACAAGATTGGCAACATGCCGGCTCCATTTGTGAAGTACTGCAGCACTATCTGGGGTATCGCTTACGAGGATGATGACCGAACCGCAGATGATCTGCCCGAAGAGGACGAATAGGAAATAATCAAAATCTAATTTTATGGTTCACAAATTGTTTTTTAAAAACCTCCTTTTATTGTCGGTTGGCAGCATGGCCTTATTGGCCTGTAGTGACGACAGTGCTCCAGCAGGTCTTGGCGAACTGGAGGAAGAAAAGAGTCAGTTTGGAGTGGGCAATGATGTCTTCTCCGCTGCAGAATGGTATCCGGGAGGCACATTGGGTACGACAGAGAAAGCCAGTTATTCGGCTGTGGCTCCAGGTGCACAGAACATGGGTTTGGAAGTGAGTTTCAACAAGGGTGAAGACTTCTTCGAACACCTCTATACTTACACCGATGAACCTCGCAAGGGACTGGGACCTGCATGGGTGCGCAGCAGTTGCATCCATTGTCATCCCTCTTATGGGCATGGTAAACGTCAGACAGAATATCGTGCCAATACCATAGGCAACGGCTATCTGTTGGTGGTATATCATCCTGATGAGGCATTCACGACTGATGGTGTGCGTTACACGACAGCTTCGTCCTCTTATATTTCAGAGGTGACCGGTATGCCGCAGACTAAGGCAATGGCACCTTTCAAAGCTCCTATCGACGAAGACCAAATTTCGATTGTGTGGAAGAATGTGGAAGGTGTGATGCCAAGTGGACTCCCTCTTCGCTTCCCTGATGGTGAGGAGTTTGCGCTCATCTATCCAGAAGTGAAAATTCCAGTATCGGCATTCAATACCAATCCCAAGCCCGCAAATTATGAAGTTCGTCTGGAATCGACGATTGGCATCTATGGTACAGGGTTGCTTGATGCCATCAGTCAGGAAGACATGAGGGCACAATATGCCTCAGAAGCACCATATGTCTCGCTCAATCCTGCCATGTGGGATGCGGCGGCAAACGATTGGGCACCGACGGCATATTATACCTTGGCTGATGGTACCAAGGCTGTGAAGAAGTTCACCTATGCCATGACCCGTGCTTCTTTGCAAGATGGTGCAGGCGCCAATGCCATCTGGAACATTACTAATGTGACACGCTCTGATCGCCGTTACCTCTATAGTACAGTGGCATGGGCAAGGGCGATGAGCGAAGACGCGGATGTCATTAGTTACATCCGTCAGCATGGTGCTGACAAGTCCTCGCTCGTACATCCCTATTATGCTGATACCGATGAAGAAGTTTCGCAGAAGGTGTTCAATCTGCTTAGCATGAATACTGCAGCCAAGGGAGGCGACAAATACACTGCAACTTTTGGAGAACCAGAAATGAGTGACAAGGACTATTACGACTTTATGGTTTGGCATCGTGGTCTTGCCGTACCTGCCGCGCGCAATTTGGATGATGCGACTGTACAACGTGGCAAGCAAGTGTTCAACCAAATTGGTTGTGCCACTTGTCATCGTCCTTCATGGCAGACTAAAGAGGATAACTATTGGGTGGATAATAGTATCAAGGCATATGCAGAAAAGAATGGGAAAAATCCCAATGACATCTTGCCTAAGTTTGCCTATCAGACAATTTGGCCCTATACGGACATGGTACAGCATAGGCTCTATATGGAGAACGATATTCGTACTGGTTGGTGTCGCACCACTCCCCTTTGGGGACGTGGCCTGTCACTTCGTTTGACTGGTGCAGAGGACCGTCTGCATGACTGCCGTGCCCGCAACGAGATAGAAGCCATCATGTGGCATGCCTATAGCAAACAGTCGGACGCATATTCTGCGGCCAAGAAATTTTATGATTTGTCGAAGAAAGACCGCGACGCTGTGGTCAAGTTCCTACGCTCCATTTAGTCTGTTTGTGTGCTGAGCGATTATTTGAACTGTTCGGCCACACAATATTAGAAGTGTTCTAACGTTATTATATACAATAGTTAATAATGCAGTAATGATTAAGAAAGCCACATTCACGCTTTATGCCATAGTCGTCCTCGTGATGGCTATGGCTACTATCGTTGAGAAGACACAGGGTACCCCTTACGTGCTCAGCAATATCTATGGCTCTTGGTGGTTCACGGGGTTGTGGATGTTGCTGACAGTGGGTGGTATTGCTTATATGCTTCAACAGAAAATGAAGAGGGTGAGTGTGGTGTTGCTTCATTTTTCTTTCATCGTCATTTTGGTGGGTGCATTGCTGACCCACATGATGGCATGGCAAGGAATGGTGCATCTGCGACAAGGCCAGCCTACACGTTTGGCGGCGGTTAACTCCGACGGCTCAAGTGTCAACTCTCAGGAGCTTCCTTTCTCCATCACATTGGACAGTTTCAATATTAAATATCACAATGGGACGGATGCTGTGGCGGATTATGAGTCGCATTTCACCATCACTACAGATGAGGGCATTGAACAGGGCGTGACCTCAATGAATAACATCTATGCCACACAGGGTGTCCGCCTGTATCAGAGTGGTTATGACGAGGACGGAAGGGGCAGTGTGTTGGCTGTCAATTGTGACCGATGGGGTATTCCTGTGACCTATACGGGGTATGGACTTTTGTTTCTGTCGATGCTGCTATTACTGATAGACCCTAAGGGACGTTTCCGTCAACTCATCAGGAAAATGGGTGATAGCAGGGGCAGAATGGCGATAGTACTGCTGCTGTTACTCCCGATGCAGGTGCAAGGCGCTGAGACGTTCACAAAGGAACGAGCTGACCAATTTGGACAGTTGTGTGTCAACTGGAATGATCGTATCTGTCCAGTGCAGACGATGGCATTGGATTTCACTCGAAAGATTTGTGGAAAATCGTCGTGGAACGGTTATACGGCTGAACAGGTGCTGTGTGGATTCATCTTTTATCCTGACGAATGGTGTCAGGAACCGATTATACGCATCAAATCGGAGGATGTGCGTGAACGGTGCCGTCTGTCTGAATATACTTCTGTCGCATCGCTGCTGAGGCAAGACGGGTACTTGTTGGGACGCTATATACAGGAATACTATACGGGTGAGAATGATAAGTTTCATGAGGAGGTGATGAAGGTGGATGACAAGGTGATGCTCATCATGCAGGTGTCACGGGGCGAGAAACAGAAGCTCTTTCCGCTCGAGGGGAAATGGTATGCGCCGACGGATAGTGTGCCTGATCATGTGGCGACAGATCGTAAGACCTACTTCCAATGTGCCTTGCCTCTGCTCAAGACATTGGTGCAGAAGCAACAGACAGCCGATGCTGATGAGATGCTGCAGAAGATGGCGCTGTATCAGCAGCAATATGGAAAAAATGATATGCCTTCCCCCATCCGGCTGAAGGCGGAGCGGCTATATAACCACATCCCGTTTGCCACGATTCTTTTCATGGTGTGTCTGACGTTTGCCTTGCTGAGCTTAGTGCGGTGGAAATGGATGCGACGCTTGTCGTTGGTGGTGTTGGTGGCTTCATTTTTGGCGATGACGTTGTGTCTGACCCTCCGATGGATGATTAGCGGCTATATCCCCATGACGAATGGTTATGAAACGATGCTCATCATGGCATGGATGATTATGCTTGCTTCTCTGTTGGTTTATCGTAAATTCCGTATCATCCTCACATTCGGACTCTTGTTGTCTGGTTTCTTGCTTTTGGTGAGCCATCTTGGGCAAATGGATCCTCAGATCACACCTATCATGCCGGTACTGTCATCACCCCTGTTGAGTGTCCATGTCAGTTGCGTGATGATGGCGTATGGATTATTCAGTATCACATGTGTCTGTGGCATCTATGCGCTCATTGTCAAAAAAAGGGCTGAAGAGATGTATCTGCTCTCACAGATATTCCTCTACCCGGCCGAATTCCTGTTGGCTGCGGGTATTTTCATTGGCGCAATTTGGGCGAATGTGTCATGGGGCACCTATTGGTCGTGGGATCCTAAGGAAACATGGGCGCTTATCACCTTCATGATTTATGCGGTTCCTCTCCATCGGTCTTTCTCGCCTTTACATGGTTGGCAGGCCAAGCATTCAGAAGGTGCGGCCACTCGTCGTTCACCGCTATTTTACCACCTCTACATGATTGTAGCCTTCCTTGCTATCCTCATGACCTACTTTGGCGTGAACTATATCCTTGGAGGTATGCATTCGTATGCTTGATATCTATTTATATTCCTTTATCCGATGAGTAAAAACATTGGCGAAAGTGCATTTTTTTAGGAATCCCTTACCATGATCGGATTATTTTTGCTACTTTTGCATTCCCATGGTATATTCTTTCCTCTATATCTGCATTTGATATCCAATGAAACGACTTCATCCCATCATGTTGGCTGGTACAGGCAGCGACGTTGGCAAGAGCATTCTTGCTACGGCATTGTGTCGTATCTTTTTGCAAGATGGCTACACTCCAGCCCCATTTAAGGCACAGAACATGGCACTGAATTCTTATGTCACCCCAGAGGGCTTGGAGATAGGACGTGCGCAAGCTGTGCAGGCAGAGGCGGCAGGTATTCTTTGCCATACCGACATGAACCCTCTACTGTTGAAACCCCAGAGTGACCACACAAGTCAAGTGGTGCTGAATGGGGTGCCTATAGGAAACAAGGATGCGTATGACTATTTCCGCAGGGAGGGCAGGGAAGAACTGAGGCGTGAGGTCTGTGCAGCCTTCGACCGTCTGAATCGACAATACAACCCGATCGTGTTGGAGGGGGCTGGTAGTATATCGGAAATCAACCTGCGGGAGAGTGACCTCGTGAACATGCCAATGGCACGCTATGCTAATGCCGATGTCATTTTGGTGGGTGATATCGACAGAGGAGGGGTTTTTGCTTCCGTATATGGCAGTATCTCCTTGCAGACTTTGGAGGATAAGAGACGCATCAAGGGCATCGTCATCAATAAGTTTCGGGGGGACTTACGGCTCTTCGACGAAGGACGGAAGATGTTGGAAGACCTTTGCGGCGTGCCCGTTTTGGGTGTAGTGCCATATTACTCGGACATCCATATCGAAGAAGAGGACAGCGTGGACTTGGCGATGAAGTCGAAAGTTGCACAACAGGGGGGTATAAATATAGGGGTGGTGCTCTTGCGGCATCTCTCAAATTTCACAGATTTCGATGTGTTGGAACGTGACCCACGGGTACATCTCTTTTATACGAACAATACGGACGACTTGCAGAATTGCGACATTATTATCTTGCCTGGTTCCAAATCGACCCTCAACGACCTCTATGAACTGCGTCGCAATGGGGTTGCACAGGCCATCCTTCGTGCGCATCGTGAGGGAACGATGGTTATGGGTATTTGTGGTGGCTATCAGATGATGGGTATGGAGGTATGTGATCCGTTGCATCTTGAGGGAGAGGTGGAACGTCTGCCTGGTTTGGGTCTCTTACCTATTTCTACTACGATTACGACAGAGAAGGCTACACGACAGGTAAGGTTTCAGTTTGCTGGCCATGACTGTCAAGGGTATGAAATCCATCAAGGGGTCAGTACAGTCGAGGCACCCATTGTGGAGACCGACCGTTGTATGGGCACCTACATTCATGGCATCCTGGACAATGCGCCTGTTATCGATTATCTGCTTGCACCTTTTGCTGAGAAAGTAAGGGCACGCAGTCAGTCATTTGATTATCAGGCTTTCAAGGAACAACAATACGACAAATTGGCTGATCATGTGCGTCAGCATCTGAATATGGAGATATTGTATCAAATCTTACAAGGCAATGATTGACGGGCATGGGGATGACATCCACAACTATCAGGGCATCCGTATGAATTTCAGTTCCAATATTTATGCCCAGGCTGACCTATCTGAGTTGGAGGAGCATTTGTGCCGTCATATCGACCAGATTCATTCCTATCCGGAACCGTCCCCGCGTTCGTTGGAGACGATGATTGCCCATGAATATGGCATTGGGGCTGACGAGGTGCTGGTGACCAGCGGAGCTACTGATGCCATCTATTTGATAGCACAAGCGTTCCGTGACCGAAAGTCATTCTACGTCTATCATCCAACTTTCTCCGAGTATGAGGAGGCATGTCGGATGTATGGTTATGAAGAAAGACCCGATGGAGCACTCTGTTGGCTCTGCAATCCCAATAATCCGACGGGTAGGGTGGTGCCGAAGGACATCATTATCGAGGCATCAGCTGCACATGAATTTTTGGTGGTGGATCAGTCGTATGAGGACTACACAACGCATCGTATGCCAAGCCCAGCCGAAATGCTGTGCCCCAACAACATGATTCAGCTTCATTCTATGACTAAACAATATGGGATTCCTGGTTTGCGGATTGGATATATTACGGCTTCGGCTGACACTATCAGTTATCTGCGTCAACATTACCGTCCTTGGGCGGTCAATGCCCTTGCATTGGAAGCAGGCAAATGGTTGTTAACGCATCGTATTTGTCTCATTCCTGACCTTGCTACCTATCTTCAGGAAACTCGACGGCTGCAAGATCAACTGGGGAGTATTGAAGGCATCACCGTCTTTGATACTCAGACAAATTTCTTTCTTTGTACCATTCATCCCTATACAGCAGCGGAACTGAAAGCCTATTTAGCACATCAGCATAGCATCCTCATCCGCGATGCCTCCAATTTCAGAGGACTCACCCCTCATCATTTCCGTATTGCCACACAGTCTCCAGAAGAGAATGATGCATTGGTGGCTGCTATCACCCAATACCTCGGTTGCCCATGAATGCATTGCTCTATACATTTCCCCTCTATATACTGATAGGTGTCATGTTGCTTCTGCCACTGCTGATAGGTTGGGTGTTCGACCTGCTGTTGGGTGACCCTCAATGGATGCCTCATCCTGTTGTCGGTTTTGGCAAATTGATTGCATGGGGAGAGAAGCGTCTGAATCATGGTCGGCATCGTAAACTGAAAGGGGTGATGCTCACTTTGTTTCTGGTGTCATCAGTCCTTTTCTGTGCAGGAATATTGGATTTGATTTTATTGCTTGCCATCTCGGAAGAACCTGCAGTACTCATCTTGTTTGTTACTATCCATGCCCTTGTCATCTTTTGGTGTCTTGCTGGTACAACCCTCATTCGAGAGGTACGTCAGACTTTTATTGCCGTTGACCGTTCACTCGAAGAGGGACGGAAGCAGGTGGCTCGCATTGTGGGACGTGACACATCCGAACTTTCTTCTCAAGAAATACGAACTGCAGCTCTTGAGACCCTTGCCGAGAATCTTAGCGATGGAGTCATAGCACCACTCTTCTGGCTGGGCATTGGTGGAGTGCCTGGTATGTTGGCCTATAAGATGGTGAACACCCTTGATTCCATGATTGGCTACAAGACCGACCGTTACAAGGACTTCGGCTGTTTCGCTGCTCGGCTGGATGATGTGGCGAATTATATTCCTGCCCGTCTTACTGCCTTTTTGATGGTGATAGTTTCAGGTAGGTTCCCCTTGTTGAAATTCGTTTCCAAGTATGGTTGCCAACACGCCTCACCTAATAGCGGTTATCCAGAAGCAGCCCTTGCTGGCATCCTTAATTGCCGTTTTGGCGGTCCTCACACTTATTTCGGTCAACTTTTCGATAAACCTTTCATCGGTGAGAACGACCGTACCCTTACAACCGATGATATGTACATTGCAATCCGCATCAATCGTCGCGTGGAGTACTTAATCATCCTGCTGCCAACAATTCTCTATCTCATAGGCCTTACTCTATATATCCCCTACCTTTTATAGTCCTGTCTCCCAATCTTATAACCCAATCACAATATGAAGAAGATTATCCTCATCACAGGCGGTCAACGCTCAGGAAAAAGTCAATATGCAGAACATCTTGCCCTTTCCCTCTCTCCTCATCCCGTCTATATGGCGACGGCTCATGTATGGGATGACGAATTCCGTCAACGTGTCTTGAAACATCAGGAACGTCGTGGACCAGAATGGGAAAACATTGAGGAAGAGAAAACCCTTAGTAACCACGACCTTACAGGACGAGTGATTGTCATCGATTGCATCACCCTTTGGTGTACTAACTTCTTCTTTGAATTGCAAGATGTGGACAAAGCCCTCTTTGCTCTCAAGGCTGAGTTCGACCGATTCACAGCCCAAGATGCCACATTCATTTTCGTGACCAACGAGATAGGTAGTGGTGGCATTAGTGACAATGCCGTACAACGTCAATTTACAGACTTGCAAGGTTGGATGAACCAGTATGTTGCCAGTCGTGCTGATGAAGTGACGCTGATGGTTTGCGGCATCCCCCTCTCTGTCCAACCCCAGTCACCCCCAATGACCCATTAATTCCATGATCCCCATGATACCCATCTTTCATATCACTCCTCCAGATGAGGCACTTCGTCCCATCATTCAGGATAAAATAGATAACCTCAACAAGCCCAAGGGCTCGTTAGGCCGTCTCGAGACTCTCGCCATGCAGATATGTTTGGTTCAACAAACCCTCTCTCCCTCTTTGCTGCATCCTTGTCACCTTCTCCTTGGGGGAGATCACGGTATTGAACGTGAAGGTGTGAGTGTCTCGCCTCGTGAAGTCACGTGGCAGCAAATGATCAATTTCACCAAGGGTGGTGGTGGCGTCAATATGTTTTGTCGTCAGCATGGTTTCCATCTCCGCATTGTGGATGTGGGTGTGGATTATGATCTCTCCCAAGTTTCAGGCATCCTCCATCGGAAGATAGCCTTTGGCACTCGTAACTTCCTCCATGAACCTGCGATGTCGGAAGAAGAATACATCCGCGCCATCATTGTAGGCATCGATTTGGCCGATGCCACCCACGCTGAAGGCTCTAACATCCTTTGCATTGGTGAGATGGGCATTGCCAACACTTCTCCTTCCTCCATCTGGATGCATCTTTTTTGTCACAT
Organism: uncultured Bacteroidales bacterium; assembly: GCA_902803605.1. GTDB lineage: Bacteria > Bacteroidota > Bacteroidia > Bacteroidales > Bacteroidaceae > Minthosoma. The sequence continues at coordinate 25,212 of CADCQH010000122.1, forward strand.
CCCTCTTGACGAGTGCATCGGTGCAGGAGCTGGGCTCAGCGTTGAAGGTGTGACCCACAAGCGTGACATCCTTCATCAAGCCCTTGAACACTTTCATGAAATTCATCCTCAGCCCTCTGTTCATGACATGATCCGTTACTTTGGCGGTTTTGAAATGGTTACAGCCATTGGCGCCATGCTTCGTGCTGCTGAACTGAAGATGCTTGTGATGGTTGATGGCTTCATTATGACAGCTTGTGCTTTGGCTGCCTGCCAAATTTGTCCAGAGGTCCAGCCCTATATGATATTCGGACATTGTGGCGATGAGAGTGGTCATCGCCGTATGCTCGATGCAATGGGTGCGGAACCTCTTCTTTCCTTGGGTATGCGTCTGGGTGAAGGAACGGGTGCACTCTGTGCTTTTCCGATTATGGATTCAGCTGTCCGTATGATGAACGAGATGAATAACTTTGATAATGCCAACATCACCAAATATTTTTAGTTACTTGTAAATCATAAAGAGTAAAATGGTCAATATTCTTGCTTCCTTCATATTTTTCACTCGTATTCCTTTCTGGCGACTTTATCAGCCTTCTAAGGAAGCCTTTGCCACAGTGGTGGAACATTGGCCTCTCACGGGTTGGCTCACTGGTGGTATCATGGCGGCAACACTTTTTTGTGCATGTCATATCTTGCCATTTCCTATTGCCGTCATATTAGCTGTGATGGTACGTCTCTTTGTGACGGGTGCCTTGCATGAAGACGGACTTGCTGACTTCTTTGATGGTTTTGGTGGAGGAACAGATCGTCAGCGCATCCTCACCATTATGAAGGATTCCCACATCGGAACTTATGGTGTGATAGCCCTCATCTTCTATTTCCTCTTGTTCGTGGGCATTCTGATGTCGTTGCCTCCTATGACAGCAGTTTTTGCCATTTTGGCTGCCGACCCCTTGGCTAAGATGTTTTCCGCTCAAATTGTCAACTTCATGCCCTATGCCCGTCGTGAGGAAGAAGCGAAAAACAAGACCATTTATCGTCCTGTCAGTTTCTGGGGCACCATCAGTCTTGCTTTGCAGGGATTGCTGCCTTCTTTGCCGCTGATGTTGCTGACCGATGTGACGTGGTGGCAGGCAGTTCTTGCTCCCATCTTTACGGTCACCTTCCTCTTCATGCTTATTTGGCGGAAACTGCATGGCTATACAGGGGATTGCTGTGGTGCCGTATGCCTGCTTGCCGAACTTTCCTTCTATCTGGTGTTGAGCTGTTCGTCGATTGTTATTTGTGCGTAGAAGTGTACTCCGATTCTTATTTGGAGCGTTATATTGTTGCTACTTTCCCTGCAATACAAAAAAGTGGGGATTTGTTTGGTGGTGTGTGAAATAAATAGTACCTTTGCCACATCTAATCTGAATGGTTGTTTTGGATGCATAATATTTTGATAACTCAATGACAAAGAATAACATGAAGCAAAGTACAAGTAATGATTGGGTACGGGTGGTGATGACACTGACCGTGCTGTGGTGTTGCCTGACGAATGTATGGGCAGATGACGTGACTGCTGAACAAGCCAAGGCACAGGCACAGATTTTTCTGCAGAGCCATCTGGCAAACGGAATGCGTAAGGGTACCAAGGGAACCACGCTCCAGCTGTCGAAGGAAATGGTGGTGAACGGTCTCTATGTGTTCAATGTGGGCGACAATCGAGGCTTCGTTGTTGTTAGTAACGATGACAGTGCCACTCCTATTCTTGGTTTCAGCGACAGCGGTTCTATAGACCCTGACAATATGCCCAGCAGCATGAGGGCTTGGCTGGCTGGTTATGCAGATGAGATTGCTTGGCTCCAGAAGAACGGCAACAATACGATAGTGCCGAAGTCTGCCCTTGCAAAGACCTCGTCCTGGAACGTGGGAGAGCCCAAGACACCCATCGCTCCATTGCTCCGAACCACATGGGATCAGGGCGAACCCTATAATAACTTGTGTCCCGAATATGAAACAGGCAAGAAGTCTGCTACAGGCTGTGTGGCAACGGCGATGGCACAGGTGATGAACTATCATCAATGGCCTAAAGCAGTACCGAAAAAGGAAAATGAGGAATACGCGATCGGTTCATATACAGACGGATATGGCGTGACACATGCTGCATTGCCTCCCGTTACCTTTGATTGGAACAATATGCTGACTAATTATGTGCAGAAGGATGGCAACCAAACGACAGATGCCCAGAAAACGGCTGTAGCCACATTGATGCAGTATTGTGGCTGGGGAGCGAAGATGGATTACAATCAAGAATCAACTTCCAATTCCGGCAAGGCAAAGAACGCCCTTGTCACTTATTTCGATTACTCCGCACAATATGTGTCACGCAGTTACTATTCATACGCCAACTGGATAGACCTTATTTATTATGAGTTGGCTCATCAACGTCCTGTCATCTATGGCGGTCAGTCATCGGGTGGTGGTCATGAATTCGTGTGTGATGGTTACATGTATGAGAACGATACCGACTTCTTCCACATCAATTGGGGATGGGGTGGCTCAAGCGACCAATACTTTGTTCTTTCAGTACTTAATCCTAGGGAGCAGGGTGTCGGTGGCAGCAGTTCAAATGATGGCTTCCACTACGGACAAGAAGCGATTATAGGCATACAGAAAAAGAGTAATACTCCAGATCCAATTGCAGATATAACGCCTAACACTGTCAGTCTGACTTTGAATAGTCTGACCTTGAATAACAAAAGCGTGAATGCAGACACACCAATGGAAGTGGGTGTTGGCGCATCTGTGACTGCCATCCTCAATGTCACCAATAATAGTACTGATGCTTACGACGGTGGTGACATCTATTTAGGTTATATATATAATGGTAATGGTTATTACCTTGCTGATGGGACTGATGCCCATATCCCGGCAAAGGGAACTACGGACTGTACAATCATCTTCAGACCCACAGAAGTCGGGACCTATGAATTGTATTTCTTTGTGCCCGATGCGGCTTATTCTTCATATAGCACTGACGGCGATAAGCGGGCAACATTGACAGCAGTGGCTTCTGTGACGCCGATTGATTGTGCTGTCAACTACACAAACGGTCTGACTGCGGAAGTGAGCTGGACAAATGCCGCTACTGCCACAGCTTACGATCTTGATGTGAACGGAGCCATCATAGAGAATGTGACCAGTCCATACACTCTCACTGACCTGAGAGTTGCTACAGAGTATAAGGTCAAGGTGCGTGCTAAGGTGGGGGACGTGCTTCATAAATGGACAAAAGTGGGTAGTTTCACCACTGAATCCACTCCTGTACCAACCGGCCTTGCTGCCAACGTCACTCCCGTTTCTGCCATCATGACATGGAACGGGAATACTGACGCGACAGGTTATAATTTGCGATATGGCGTTCATACAGGAGCAGGTGCCTCAAAATGGTTGCAATATGATAACGGAACGCTTGCAGGTTCGATAGGAACTGGCTCGGCCGCCGAATGTACATGGGGTGTGATGTATCCTGGAGAACAAGTTACGGGTAATAAACTGACCAAAGTCTTATTCTATGAAGTTCCTGCCAATATAACTTCAAACATCACAATAAAGATTTATTCTGGTGTTGACCGTCCTTCTGGCACACCCATCCATACCCAAGAGGTGTCCCCAATGCGTGACGCTGGTTTCCATGAGATTACATTTGATACACCTGTGTCCATCACGCCAGCGGCAAATCTATGGATTACGCTGACGGCAACAGGTGACTATCCTATACCATATTGCGTACTTGAGAAAGCCGAAGTTAACGGTCAATGGATTGACAATGGCGGTTGGAGTGCACTTGATAACTCCAAGGAATGTTGGATGATTCGTGGGTACATAGAGGATGAGGTGGCTGAATGGACGACTATCGAGAATGTGACGTCACCCTATAAATTGGCGGGGCTGACTTCTGAAACAGAGTATGCCGTTCAAGTACAGGCGGTATATGCTGGCGGGACATCAAGTTGGACAAATTCGGCAGTATTCACTACCATCCCAGGCATAGCATTGAGTGATGTGGCAACCAATAACTCAAGTGTGATTGAGAGCAATAAGAATCAAACCGTGTCTGTTGTTCTTGACGGTCGCACCCTTTGGAGGGATAATGAGTGGAACACGATTTGCCTGCCATTTGATGTTGCTTTGAATGCTTCACCTCTGGCTGGAGCTACTGCTCTTCCTCTCTCGGGGGCAATCATCACGGACAACACGTTGAACTTGACTTTCGGCGAGGCTGTCACCACCCTTACAGCTGGTACTCCTTACATCATCAAGTGGGCTGCAGCCGAAACGAATATCGTTGACCCTGTGTTTACAGGTGTGACTATTAAACAGGGAACAACCGATAAGAAATGTACTTTAGGCGCAGAGAAGTCTCTCACATTCAAGGGTTCTTATGACTATCAGGCTTTCGACGCAATTGACCAAAGTGTCCTGTTCTTGGGCACAAAGAATACCCTCTACTATCCAATGGAAGGTGCCACCATTGGTGCCCAACGTGCATACTTCAAGTTGGAAGGCATTACGGCGGCAGATTTGCCAGTGTACAATGTTCGCATACTCTTCGTGGAGGATAATAGTGCAACAGAGATTTTGACTGTTGAAGGTGAGGATTTGGCTGTTGAGCGTGAAGGTTGGTACACGCTTACAGGCGTGAAGCTGGAGGACAAGCCGAGTGAGAGGGGCGTGTATATCTACAACGGCCGGAAGGTGATGATTCCATAAAAGCGAAGACTCGAAAGAATCTGAGTTGACATAACGAATGACACGGATTCTGTGCAGCCCGCACAGAATCCGTGTCATTCGTTTTATCTTTTTATATATAGTAATGTATAGACTCAATTAGTTGAGGAGAATCTTGCGTGATGCGGCAATTTGCTCCTTACACTCTTCGAGCTGAGACTTGAACTGATCTACAGTGATGGCGTTGAGCACCTTGAGAGGCTCGATGGCGTCGCTGATGGGCTTGACTTCTGGATCGTATGCAGAGAGACGTTCGATAGCATCCTGAAGCAGGACGATACGGTAAGTCACGCTCTCAGCCGCGTTATCGTCGAATGCAGCGATGAACTTGTCTGTGTTTTGCGTAGTGATGTAGAGCTGTTCAATGAGGGCGGAAGCGGCCATCTGCCAGAAGAAGTTGATGCGGCCATTCTCTTCCATCGCATCGTAGAGCTTAGAAGAAGTCTCGAAGGCCGAGTCGGTATTGTCCAACACCTTGAAAGAGGGATCGTTGATGTCAGCGCTCAACTTGGCAATGGCCTCGTCATACTCGTCGGTGGGCATGTCGTAAGCAATGGCAATCTGCTTGTCGATGGAAAGGGCGCTGAGTATGCGGTACTTTCCTGGGAGTGTGATTGCATCCTCGATGGCTGATGGGTTGAGGAGATAGTCGGGCTTTACCTGCTTTTCCTCGTCAGAAAGAATGACGTTGCCGTTCTGGTCTTTCAGGATGGGAAGAGCCTTCAGTTTGCCAAATTCGGCGGCAAGGCTGTCCATCTGCACTTTGATGTTCTCTTCAATCTGCTCTTGTTCGAAAGACTTGACGGAATCAGTACCATTCTGTTCGTTCTGGGGTTTGTTTCCTGTGCATGCTGCAAAGGCAACGGCTGCAAGAGCTACAGCGAAAATTGATAATTTCTTCATTTCTTGAAAGTGTTTATTGGTTTATAATTAATTGTTGATATGTTTTTTACTGATGTGTTCTGTCTGGATGTCTGCCGGTCAGTAGGTCTCCTTTCTGATATATCGTCCTGGACAGTCGGTGAACAGCAGGAAAGCTGTGATAATACACATGAGACCCATGACGGCGAGGTTGAACCAAAGGGTCTTGATGTGCCAGGCGCCCAGTATCTTTTCGCAGCTGTAGAATGGGGCATTTCCCCAATGGCTGCGAGGGGTTAGGTAGATAAGCCCGGAGCGGGGCACGATGTGGTTATCGACGATGTCGATGACTTTCCGCTGGTCGGCCCCCGTCACGCAGTCTTTCAGTTTGAGGTTGTAGCACCTGCGCTTCAGGTCAAGCACTCCGTCCTTGCCCATCTGACGTATCTTGTCGGTCATCAGGGCATCGGCATAGAGCGTCACCTTGTTGCCTTGCTTGACGAGCCACTGCTCAGCGTCCTTCATATATTGGCGAAGCGAAGTGTAGGAGTCGTCACCTTGGTAGGGTTCCATACCGCAGTACTCGCTTACCAGTGGGAGGTTGGCGCGTATCACCTCCATGTGCTCTGGCTTGACCTCCTTGCCCCTTGTCTGCTCGTCCTTCATCGTCTCCAGCTGTGACTGCAGTTCGTAGAGCAGCACAGAGTTGTGGTAGAGGTTCTCGTATTTCTTCCTGTCGGCCTCGAACAGGTCTTTCTCATATTCGTTGTCGGTGAACATCGTCACAGCCAAGGCTTCGTAGGCCCAGCGTGAGGGGATGACATTACCGATGGCTGGTACGTTGCCCGTCGTGCTTTTGGGAGTGAGGTCGGAGAAGTTCACCACCAGACCGCAGAGGAGAATTTGCGGGATGAGCAGCATGGGGATGCTGATATAGATGGCCACCACTGAACTGAGGCATTGCGACAGGAGCAGTCCAATGAGGTTGGACAGCAGGGCGGTGGTAAAGAGAATGAGCCACCATACTCCGAAGAGTCCTTCCAATCCCATGATGGCGTTGCCGATGAGAATGAACAGGAAGGTCTGGATGAATGACACACCTGCCATGTAGATGATTTTCGACCAAATGTAGCTGCTATAGGACAGGTGGAGGAACTTCTCCCGCCTCAGCAGGGCACGGTCTTTAATGATTTCTTCAGCACTGCCGCTCATGCCGATGAAGGTGGCGACGATGACGGCCATGAAGAAATAACTGACCAGGTTTTTGTTTTCCATCACGCTGTAACCCTCAGGGGGGGCATAGCGTGTGAGCAGGGCACACACCACTGCCAGTACAGGTGCTTCCAAGAGGGTGATGCACAGGTATTGGATGTTGGTGATTTTAGTTTTTATGTTGCGCTGCAAGAAGATGCCGAATTGTTTCAGTGCATTGGGGCGCTTCTGGTCGGACGGGGGAACGGTGCTGACCGATGGGGTGGGTAACTCTTCCCTGCGTTCGAGATACAGCTGATGCCATTCTTGAGGGGATACCTTGCGTTCGTCGGAGATTTCTCCGCTGTGGTTCAACGACCGCTCGTCGATGATGTTCAACACAATTTCAGGGTTCACGTTTCCGCAGGCGGGACAGGCGCTGGTCTCTGCGTCGGCATAGTTGGCAGCCTCCTTGAAGTAGGTGATGGCATTGATGGGATTTCCGTCATAGACGGGATAGCCGCCTTTGTCCAACAACCACAACCGGTCGAAAAGCTGATAGACATCGCTCGATGGTTGGTGGATGTTCACCACAATGAGTTTCCCCTTGTAGGTCTGCTCTTTCAGCAGGTTGATGACTTTCTCTGTGTCGGACGAGGAGAGTCCAGAGGTGGGCTCGTCGAGGAAAAGCACGGCGGGCTCGCGTATCAGTTCCAGTGCGATGTTCAGTCGCTTTCGCTGGCCTCCTGAAATGTATTTATGGATGGGTGACCCCACTTTTAGGTCTTTCACAGTGTCTAAGCCTAAATCCTTCAGGGTCTTCATCACCCGTTTGTCCAGTTCTTCGTCAGACATGCCGTCAAAGCAGAGCTTGGCAGTGAACCAAAGGTTCTGATAGACGGTGAGTTCCTCAATCAGTAAGTCGTCTTGCGGCACGAAGCCGATGAGTTGTTTGGCACCAGGTTCGGCAATGTCGTGCCCATTGATGGTGACACGTCCTTCCTGTGGCTTGATGTTGCCGTTGAGAAGGGACAGCAGAGTGGATTTACCGGTTCCCGAACCTCCCATGACGGCCAGCAGTTCTCCGCTCTTTAGCGTGAAACTCAGGTCGTGCATACCATTGTCGCTATGAGGAAAACGGAAGTTGATATCGCGTCCGCAGAACTCTACTGTCTCGTGGGAGATGTCTGCGTGGTTTGCCTTCTTCTTGTAGGTTTCGATGATGGAGGAATAGTAAACGGGCTTGCCGTTCAGTCTTTTCAGCACACTGCTCTGAATCAGAATCTGGTAGGAGCCAGACAGTACGGGGATGTCGTTGAGCAGCACTGTGTCTTCTCCGATATAGGTGAAAATCAGCGTTCCTCGCCTTGTCAACAGCGTCTTCAGCACACCATCCCATCCTTCCTGCCTGTGCAGCAACACATGGTTGGTTTCTTTCCCCTCCACGAAGTCCACAAAGTCCTCAAATACATCCTCTTCCAGTTGGAACTTCTCAGCGATGATGCGGAAGATGTGGTGCGCTTTCTGCTCATTGTGTCCAAACTCCATCAGACGCAGCAACAGGAAAGCACCGTCTCTGGCGCGGATTTTCCCATACAGGTTGGTGCAGATGGAGCCTACGACCTCGGCTGTGTTCAGATTGTCCGCCATCTCGTAGGTCTGCCTCATATCATCATACAACGTGACATAAGCATCAGTGTTCCTGATGCCCAGATGGTGACGCAGATAACTGATCAGCATCGCCTTGGCCTGCTTCTCATCCACATTCTCCTCTTTGCCCAGCAAGGCAAACAGGCTAATGAAACTGGAAAGTATGATGTCTGTCATTGTCTATGGTGAGAGTCTTTCAATATCAGCAACACATCCTCTGCAGCACATACGCGCACGAACAAGCGGATGCTCCTCCGATGACGCACCTTGGACTATCATGTGCAAATGTATGAAAAATATCAGAGTGCGCTTGGCGGTAAAAAGTTAAAAAAGATTAAACTTGCCTCATTTGCCCTTTTAGGGCATCAATCTCTCTTTCGTTTGCCACTTTCAGAGCCCTATATTTGCAA